>JAHEMS010000179.1:1518-7153 GCA_024643595.1 Bacteroidota bacterium | reverse complement strand
GCAAAAAAATACCGTCAAATATGAAGTGCCAATTTCTATGCTGGCTGCATTGGTGATGTTTCTGCTGATTAATGATGAGATGTTATGGCATCAGGAGAACAATATGCTCAGTCGCCCCGACAGTATAATCTTACTCCTGTTTTTTGGAGGCTTCATGTTCTATGTCTACCGGACGATGTCGTATACGAGTGATTTTGAGCAAACCAGTCAGATCAAAATATATAACATGCCGGCCTCACTGGGATTGATTGGACTTGGCGTGGCCATGTTAGTGGGGGGTGGAAAACTGGTGATCGACAATGCCATTTTAATGGCTCATTATTATGGATTAAGTGAAAAACTTATTGGTTTAACTATCCTTGCAGTGGGTACCTCCCTTCCGGAATTAGCAACTTCTGCTGTTGCTGCCTATCGGAAAAATGCAGACATCGCTATCGGCAATGTAATCGGCTCCAATATTTTCAACATATTCTTTATCCTGGGTATTACCGGCCTTGTTAAACCTATTTCATACAATACTGCGCTGAATTTAGACATCTATGTTTTAGTTGGATCAACGATAGCGCTAATGATTTTTATGTTTACTTTGAACAAACGTAAACTGGACCGATGGGAGGCTGTCATCCTTTTTGTAAGTTACGTTATCTACACGCTATACCTCATTGGAATGGATAAGGGGTAACCAGTCAACTACATCTTTGTGATATTCATCTGCTTCCGGAAAGCTAAGGATCGTTGCGTACCCTAGCGCATAGGGTGATGAACGTGAAATTTCGGGGATATCCAATTCGATTACTTTGCCCCTTTCACCTTCATTTCCAATCCAAATACTTTTCCCATAGCCGTGATAAAGAGAACGTTTCTTTTTATACCCCCGAACGTAACATTGGCGGTCCAACTTTCCCCAGTAGGCACATTAAATATTCGCGCCCCCGTTTTATCAAAAGCGGTCACCCCCAGGTTATTGGCTAAATAGACATTTCCATCGCTGTCTATGGATAGCCCATCAGATTTCATGGGGCAAAAGAGCTGCCTGTTGCCAATACTACCATCAGTTTCAATATCGTAGCGATAGATTTTTGAATCGTCAATGTCAGAAATGTATAATTGTTTTCCGTCGGGTGTACCCACTATTCCGTTTGGCTTTATAAGGTCATCGGCCATCCTTATAAAAGTCTTGCGGTCAGGACTGAGGTAGTAGACATGATTGCCGCCTTGCTGTGATTCAACTTTCCTGGGATCATCTTCATTCCAATACTCTCTTGGATAGCGCGGATCAGAGAAATACATAGCGCCATTTGGAGCTATCCATAAATCATTGGGACCATTTAGTGGTTTACCCTTGTATTGATCGACCAGTATAGTAGCTATGCCGTTTTTATCGATACTTCGCAATTCACCTTTCATATCGGCACATGCAATAAGATAACCCTGGGCATCAAAGTACATACCGTTGGAACGTCCGGAATTTTCCATAAACGTACTGAGTTGTTTTGTCCGGGCATCCCATCGGATAATTTTGTTGTTAGGCTGGTCTGTAAAGTATACATCGCCTGATGCGTCTACGGCGGGGCCTTCAGTAAATGTATACCCCTCTCCTAGTTTTACTAACCGTGCATTGGGTGCTACAATTCCTTTTAGATCAAAGATCACCGGTGCCATCGCTTTGGGATGATTCACCTCCTGATCAATAGAAGGTGAGCTCAATGCCGATTTACAGGAATAGGTTACCGGCATCAATAGCGCGCTAATCCACAAAATGATGGTCACGCGTGATTTTATCAGCTTATCGTTCATATCTATTCAGGCGTTATTAATCTTATCAAAAAAAATCTCATGGAAAGCTGTGATTACGGTTAAAAGATAAAATTGAAATTACAATATTCCAATGTTTTCCTAACGATCCAGCCATGCCTTGAAAGAGGCAGCCCGTTCGCGACTAATGGTAAGATCATGATCGCAAACTTGATTGAGTTTAACCTCCAGTCGTTTGCTGATCAAGCCTTTTACTTCGCCAATGGCATCGGCATTAACGATGGCCTTTCGGCTGATGCGAAAAAATTTATGTTTATCCAGTCGTGATTCTAATTGCTCGAGCGTATAGTCCACCAGAAATTTCTTGTTCTCATTTCGGGTAAAGATATAGACTTCTTTTCCATCCGCGTAAAAATAAGCAACGTCCTCTGTGGATTTGTATTGCAGCTTGTTACCTGATTTGATCAGCAGACGCTCCTTGTGTTTAGGTTTTTCCTGATTCAACCATTCTCTTAATTGCCGCATTTGTTCAGGGACATTGACGGGCTGAATGATTAGCTTTCGCCATTTGTTTAGGGCCGCTTGCAAGTCTTTTTGTTGAACTGGCTTTAGCAGATAATCAATGCTGAAATGTTTGAATGCTTGCAGCGCATACTGATCATAGGCGGTGGTAAATATGATCGGAGCTTCCACCGTCACCCGGTTGAGAATTTCGAAACTTTTTCCATCCCCAAGTTCAATGTCCATAAACAGAAGGTCAGGCTTCATACCTGAACTCAAGAAATTAACTGCTTCTTCAATACTTTCCAGAATGCCTAGCACTGAAAAGGGCTCTCCCGTTTGTTTCAAGAGCGTTACCAGGCGTTCTGATGCCAGGCGTTCATCCTCTATAATGAGTACATTCATGTTGCTAATCTCAGAGTAGGTAATTTTACGATGAATTGTGTTGTCGTGCTTTCTACGATCACGGGCAAATTACTGAGAAGTTTGTATCGGCCAATAATGTTTTTAAGACCAATTTTTGTTGAAATTTCTTCTACTTCCTTTTTCTGAAGTGTATTGCGAATAATGATATAATCATCCTGTTGTTCGAGAATAATGTTAAGGGGAGACTTCTTTGTTGCTACATTATGTTTTATGGCATTTTCAATGAGCATTTGTATAGAAGCAGGTGCGACCATAATCCAATCTACATGGGTTCTAATGTTGTTCTCAATTAATAAATTTTCGTTGAACCGGGTTCTGAGCAGGTAAGCATAGGACTCCACAAACGTGAGTTCTTCCTGCAGCGATACCATTTTACTTTCCTGATTATACAAGAGATAGCGATAAACGTTCGAGAGCTGGGCAATAAATTTTGATGAAGCATCGGCATCCTTGTGCACTAATGTGGAAAGGACATTAAAACAATTAAATAAAAAGTGCGGATTAATTTGATTTCTCAACGCTTCAAATTGAGCTTCGATATTCTGTATTTTCAGCTGTTCGGTTTCAAGTTCGGTCTGTTTCAACTTATTCATGAAATATAAAATGGCATTGACACAATTGAGAAAGAGATTAATGCGAAAGGCAAAAGCAGCCAGTAGCTTCCAATACCCGAGCTCCCAATGAATGGGTATGCCTACTACTTTATACAGCGCAATTAATGCCAAAAAGGTTACTAAAAACACATTCATTACACTGGCTAAAAAAAGGAGGATCAGTGAATGAATGCGTGTTTTTCTTCGCGCCAATCGAGAATCCACCAACCGGTTCAATTCCCATACGCCGAGTACAACGAGCAAAAGTACACCAAAGAGATATAGACCGTTGATTTCAAAATCAAACAGCTTCTCGCCTCCAATAAACATGATATTGGCGTAGGAATAAACAGAAAGGATTAATATGAATATGTACCGGTAGCGTATTGCAAACACAATCAGTAAACTTTATGAATTTAAAAATAAAGGAAATAATCTATAATAAGGAAAGCCCCGCATTATGCGGGGCTCTACCTAACTTGAAAACCAACTTCTTAAAATTAAGGAAGAATTACCTGATCAATCACATGGATCACCCCATTAGTGCCATGTATGTTTAACAATGTAGATTGAAGTTTTGCTGGTGTACCAGAGCCGCCAACCACAGTAAGATCAGAAGTATTAACTGAAACATTACCATTTAAGGTGGCTACATCGCCGGTCGATAAATCTGTGGAGAATCTTCTTGCACCCACCACATGCTTCTTCAATACAGCGATAAGGGTTGCCAGGTCAATATCATCAACACCAGATACATTGAGGCTTGCATAAAGCGCTTCAAAGGCTGCATCAGTTGGCGCAAAGACCGTTAATTCACCAGTTTTAGCACTCACTGCTGCCAGTAAGTCATTTGCACCTTGTCCGTCTGTACGGGCTAGCGCTGCTAATAATTGAGTGAATTGAGGAGTTGATGCGGTCGTATTCTCTACTACAATTTCAGCAATTGTTTTGGTTGGAGGAACGATTGTTCTATCAATCACATGAACTATACCATTAGAGCCTTGTATGTCTGTGGTAGATACTTTTGTAGTTCCATTGATAAACACACCGGCCGCTCCTTTGCTCAAATAAATTTTTCCACCGCCCAAGGTTGTTGCTGCTGAAGGACCTGCAGCAATATCAGATGCTTTAATTTCGTTGGCACCAGCAATAACGTGATTGGCAAGAATTGATGTCAGCACTGCATTACCTTCCGTTGTATTTGCCGGTAACGCGGTTATCCCAGCAGCCTCAAAAGCGGCGTTGGAAGGTGCGAAAAGTGTTAGCTCATTGTTCTTGGATAGTAGGGCAGATAATAAATCAGCCTGAACTACTGCCGAAACTAACGTTGAGAAGTTCTTATTAAAGTAAGCAGGCGCTACGATGGTACCCACTACCGGAGTTATGGAAGGTGGAACGAGGACAGCGTCAATTACGTGAACAACGCCATTGCTCGCCATTACATCTGCTGTAACCACACTTACAGGACCATTTAGTTTTACACCTGAAGCAACATCAACGGCGATAGCTTCACCGCTTGCAGTCAATACATCGCCTGACTTAAGTTGTGTTGAAAGAACTGCATCCGTGGTAACAACATGATATTCCAAGACACTCTTCAAAACGGACTCCGGAATGTCATCCAGACTAGTTTGCCCAATGGCTGAAAGCAAATTTGCGAAGGCTGCATTGGTAGGAGCAAACACGGTGTATTTTCCAGTTCCACTAAGCGTACTTACGAGGTCAGGGAACTTTGTTAGCGCAGTAACCAGAGAAGTTAATTCAGGATTTCCCTGAGCTAATGCAACAATTGCTGGTTCTGGCGTCGGTGCGACATCATTATCTTTACAACTTGTAAAGACGATTGAGAAAATAACAATTAAGGCAAGCACTTTTGAGCTGAAGCCCGATGTTATTGAGTTTTTAGATTTTGTTAACATAATGAGTTTGTTTAAAAGTTTGTCTTATAAACTAAACAAAATGGCTTTTGCTTTACCGCTATGGATTGAATGGTATTATTCCGTTCTTGAACCGTAGAATTATGATATTGAACAGAACATATTGAGGTAGCTATGAGGGAGGTTAGTGCCTCGTACCCCGTAAAACCCTGTTCCAAGGGCAATAAAAGCCCTTAAAAGTGCTGGCAGACAGCTTCATCCACAAGATTTGGATAAGTTATCCATGGCATCCGGTAGTAGCTCAATCTGCCACTTTTTCGTTTACCATTAGGTTACGACACTGTAAAGCTGATAGACTTAATTGGTATTTCTCATCTCCATATCATCTACCATGTTTCAAGGTGGGACAGCATTTTTTTGGCAGGAGTATGGAATAACAAGCATAATTAATGATTTAACATCCACTTTGGAGGTCGCCAAAAT
>JAHEMS010000179.1:0-1508 GCA_024643595.1 Bacteroidota bacterium | reverse complement strand
CTGTATTTTTATCAGTGGTACTTTTATTTTGCATAGGCAGTGCCAATAGCCAGGTATCCACCTCTGAACCACTGGTATTAAAAAAGAAAATACAACATGAATTGGGGCCTGGAGAAAAGCACCTCTATACGATTACGGCCAAAGGGGATCAGTTCTGCCTGGTGCGCCTACAACAGATAGGCGCTGACGTGGTCATCAACGTAACCGATCCATCCGATTCTCCAATCGGACAGTTTGATAGCCCCAATGGCAACCAGGGACCGGAAACCGTTTCGTTCGTTTCATCAAGTTCTGGAAAATATACCTTAGCGGTAACGCTTATCGATACGCAGAAGGAAAGGGGGAAATATGCTATTGAATTGCTGACCCTGGAACCAAAAGGTACTACTCCTGAAAAGGAGATTGACCAACTCATGATAGCACAAGTAATTCCCGGAAGTGCCGGAGCCACAATATCAGTGGTCAAAGAGGGAAAGATTGTATTCAGCAAGGGGTATGGTTCTGCCAATCCGGAATATGATATACCGAATACGCCAACCACTATTTTTCATGTCGCCTCGGTATCCAGACAGTTTACCGCTTTTTCCATCACGCTGCTCGCAGACCAGGGAAAGATTTCCCTTGATGACGACATCCGGAAATACATTCCGGAACTAAAGGATTTCGGCCATACCATTACCATCAGGCATCTTATTCATCACACGGGTGGCCTTCGTGATCAGTGGAATCTACTGGCATTAGCGGGATGGCGTTTAGATGATGTGATTACGCGAACGCAGGTGATTCGACTTATCAGCCATCAGCAGGAACTGAACTTTGTTCCGGGCGCTGAATATTCTTATTGTAACACCGGCTACACGTTATTGGCGGAGATTGTAAGTCGTGTAAGTGGTCAACCATTTCACGTATGGACTGATGAGAATATTTTTAAACCATTGAATATGTCGAATACATTGTTTTATACCGATCATGAAAAGATTGTAAAAAACAGGGCCTATTCTTTTCATGAATCAAATGAAGGATTAAAGAAAAGCGTGCTCAGTTATGCCAATGCGGGTGCTACCAGTTTATTCACCACTGCAGACGATCTGACCAAATGGTCAAACAACTTTCTGACCATGAAGGTTGGTAATATAAAGGTGATGAAGCAAATGGAAGAACGAGGTATTCTCAATAATGGCGACACTATTCCCTATGCATTTGGCCAAGGGATTGGTAACTATAAAGGATTAAAGACAGTCAGTCATTCAGGTGGAGATGCGGGCTACCGGAGTTTCTTGCTGCGGTTCCCTGAACAAAACTTTGCCGTTGCGGTGTTGAGTAATCTGGCCTCTTTTAATCCAGGAAGTATTGCTTACAAAATTTCTGATTTGTATTTAAAAAGTAAGCTGAAAGAAGAACCAAAGAAAGTTGAAGAAGCATCAAAGGAGACTGTATCGGTGAGCGAGGATATTCTGAAACAATATATCGGTAAATATAATATTCAACCGGGCTTTAATATCACGATC
>JAHEMS010000178.1 GCA_024643595.1 Bacteroidota bacterium | reverse complement strand
GATTTGGATTCTCTCATTCGATTCGTCACAACGGCCAAGGCAGAACCAATCGCAGTTCCCCGGGATTCGATCATCTCAAAGCTAATATCATCCAGATACGAGTTTAAAAGCCGGTAATCTGTAGTCAGTGGTGCTAGTGAAAAGGCATCACCCGAAAAAACGACTATACCGATTCTGTCCTGCAATCTTCCTTTAATAAAATCACGGGCAACATCTTTGGCAGCAGTAAGGCGGTTTGGAACAAAATCTTCAATCTGCATGGATTGGGAAATGTCAATAGCAAGCATGATATCAATTCCTTCAGTCCATTGCTCCACTTTTTCATTTGTTCGCTGGGGCCTTGCAAGGGCTATTAACAATAAGCAAAGTACAACGGAGATTAGTAGTTCAGGAATCAGGCGCAACCAGGTGATGGGTGAACTTTTCAAATCACTTTTCATCAAAGCAACAGATAGCTTTTGATTAAAAATATAACGACTTATCCAACGTAGCACAAATAAAAGAGGAACAAGGAATAGCAGGTATAAGTACAGGTGATTTTCCCATGTAAATGAATTGAGTGTGCCGGGAGAAAACCAGCCGAACGAATACCAAGGATCCAATAACTCACCCATTAGTTAATTCCTCCACTTTTTTATTGAATTGTATTGTCGAAAACTCCTTAAGATTCATAAATGATTCGAGAGTCTCCGGAGGTATTCGGCCATATATGGATCGGTCAATGACCTGTAATGCATCTACGAGGCTTTCATTATTTTCTATTTCCTTCAATTCGCGTGTTGTAGATTTTGTGTATGGTTTTGTGACAAGATTTTCCATGTATTTTTTCCAGATGGTAACCGATCCCTCAGCAGATTCAGGAGTAAAACTGCTTTTTAGTTTTTCTAATGCGGTGTCATAGTTTAAAATAAACTCTTGATGATTTTTTGTTAACTGTTTTATAGTAAAATATCTTTTTATCTTCTTTCCAAAGATTAACCAAACCAAAATGAAAATAAGGACTATGGCTCCGGCAACAAGGGAAAAAACGGGATAATTAAAAAGCCAGCTTACGGCATTGTATTCTGTATTTGTTTTCAGAGGGAGTTGTTCGGCTGAAAGCGAATCAGGAAGTTGACTAACAAGATGTTTAAATATAACGGTGTCAACATTGCTTTCGTAAGCCGTACAATCGCCGGATAGTACGACAAAAGCAGGAATTCTAAGTGTTTGAATACTATCAATTTCAAAAGTGCTGAGCACATATAGTACACTATCCGTACTCACTTCATTTATGGTGTGCGTAGGGAAATAAATTTTTTTTTGAAAATCAAATGGTGAGAAAGAGAAGGTTGAGTCAGGAAGCAACACCTGCCATTGACTGGGATATTTTGTGGTAACCAGATATTCTACCGGTTCACCTAGTTTAACGCTATCAGTTTTAAATCGAGCTACAATGCGTACGTCTTGCGCGTGTAAAACCAACGTGCTGAATACTATCAAAATGGAAATGAATACCCGATTAAACACTTTTTGTTGATTTATTTCTCACTTTGAAAAGCTTTAAAAGCCTGGAAACATATTCCTCTTCGGTGGAGATACTGATAAAATTAATTTGATGCTTGCGACTAAACGTAATAAGGGCCTGTTGACGTCCAGCATGTTGCGTCGTCATTTTTTCACGGAAACCACCAAAGGCGGTATTAACCCAAACGGTTTTATTTGATTCATTATCAAAAACAGGAATAATACCTAGTTTAGGCAACTGTGTTTCTCTTTTGTCACTCACCTGAATCATGACTAAATCATGTTTTCGAGCTAATGATTTCAAACGGTGCTCATAGCCCTCATCGATAAAATCGGATATGATAATAATTACACTTCTTCGCTTAATAGAATCGAGTGCAAACGAAATTGCCTTGTTTAAATTTGTTTTTGCTGATTTTGGCTTCAGCTTAGAAAGACTGCTAATAATTTCATAAGCCTGCGCAATTCCTTTTTTTGGTTTGATGAACTTTTCCCGCTCGTCGGAATAGCATATCAGGCCGATCTGGCTGGATTCTTTTGCGCCCGATAAAGCGAGTACACCACAAATCTCGCTAGAGATATCAAATTTGGTTTTACCTGGACTGCCAATATGTTGAGATGCACTTACATCCAGAATAAAGTAAATGGTTTGTTCTTTTTCTTCTTTGAACGTTTTTACAAACGTGCCGTGCCCTTTGGCTGAAACATTCCAGTCAATAGTGCGAATATCATCTCCATATTGATAAGGTCGTACATCATCAAATTCAAGGCCGGTACCCTTAAATATGGAATGAAAATCCCCCTGCATCTGGCTATTAATAGCCTTCCGGATCTGTATTTCGTATTTGCGAAGTTTTTTCAGCAGCTCTTTCACTCTGGCACTTTTTTGGCAGCCCAAAAATAAGAAATATGACTAATTTCGCACCTTACTTTATTAACATGTATGTTTCTTATTCTAAAATACCCGTTGTGATATTAATTCTAGCCGTAGCGCTGGGATTTGTTACCACAGGGTGTGACAATGAGGAGGTACCTGAAGGTATCCTTCCCAAGGAACAACTCACCAATATTATGATCGATTTTTACCTGTCAGAGTCCAGACTTAATGGTTATTCCATTTCAAAGGATTCGGCAAGAAAACTTTTCATCCCCTATGAAGATTCGGTTTTAATGAAGTATGGGGTTTCTGATTCTGCTTTGCAAAAGACATATCAATATTATTTTGATCACCCCATAGAATTAGAAAAGATTTACGAAGTGGTTATTGACTCGTTAAGTCTGCGTGAACGAAAAGCAGTTACTTCAGAACGCACAGCTAAATGAAATGATTTTTCCTGAAGAAATTGAGCAACGACTGGGTTTCGATCAGATTCGAATTAAACTCAAAAATTACTGTCAGGGACCATTGGGCCAGCTGGAAGTTGATCGCATTGAGTTCTCATCTAATTATGCATTCATTCAGACTTTGCTCCTGCAGAATTTAGAATTTAAACTTATTCTTGAATCGGGTAAGTCTTTCCCTTCTACAGTTCATAGTAATCCTGACTTACATTTCAGACGAGCTACTATTGAAGGGAGTTACCTGGAAGAAGACGCTTTTCAACAAATAGTAAAGTCACTGCTGACCATTTTGGAATGCAAGCAATTTTTTAAGCAATACCACGAATGGTACCCCGAATTAGTCAAGGTTTCTTCTTTGATAACTGATCCGTCAAGCCTCATTAAAAATCTCCAGAATAAGTTCGATGAAAATGGTTTAATCAAGGACAATGCGAGTACTGAATTAACCAAAATAAGGAAAAGTTTGCAGGCAGAGCAGAGCAGAGTAAAACGTTTGACAGATCAACTCTTTCGTCATGCAGTAAAGGAAGGTTGGGTTCCGGAGGGGATATCAACGGCCATACGGGATGGAAGACTGGTGATTCCTGTATTGGCCGAGCATAAAAGAAAAATAAAGGGATTTGTTGTAGACGAATCAGCAACCGGTCAGACCATATATCTTGAACCCGCTGAAGTTTTGGAAGCCAATAATGAAATCAGAGATCTCCTTCATGCTGAAAGGAGGGAGGTAATTAAGATATTAAAAGAATTGACAACTTTATTGCGAATTAATTTACCAGAGTTATATCCGTCATTTAATTTTCTCGGTTTCATTGATTTTACCAGAGCCAAAGCAAAGTTCTCCCTGGACATTCTGGCTGAGATGCCTCATTTAAAAGCACATCCGGATTTAAATTGGCTACAGGCAAGGCATCCGCTGCTTTATTTAAGTCTTAAAGGGAAAAGAGAAATCGTTCCGCTTACGATTGATCTAACCAATGAATTTCCATTTTTAGTGATCTCAGGACCAAATGCAGGAGGCAAATCAGTATGTCTTAAAACTGTGGGTGTAATTCAATATATGGTTCAGTGCGGGCTTTTGCCTTCTATACATGACAAATCTTCAGTCGGAATTTTCAAGAATATTTTTCTTGATATTGGTGATCAGCAGTCAATTGAGAATGATTTAAGTACCTACAGTTCTCACTTGAAGAACATGAATTTCTTTATTCATCAATCAGATGACAAGACCCTGGTGCTCATGGATGAACTAGGGTCTGGCACAGACCCGAATTTTGGTGGAGGAATTTCAGAATCAATTTTAACAGATCTTACGGAAAAAAAAGTGTGGGGGGTGGCCACCACACACTATTATAATTTGAAATTATTTGCTAGTAATCATCAAGGTATACGTAATGGTGCCATGAAGTTTGATACGAAAAAACTAGAGCCACTCTTTACTTTGGAGATAGGTAAACCGGGAAGTTCATTCGCCCTTGAGATAGCCCGCAAAACGGGGTTGCCGGGTTCAACGCTGAAGCGGGCTGAAAAAATTATTGGTACCGAACTTACTGGTCTTGAAGCATTGATGAAATCGGTGGCCGAAGAAAAGCAGACACTAGAGAAAAGTAAACGAGAAATTGATCAGCGTGAAAGAAAATTAAAGGAAACATTGGCACACTACGAAGCGCTTTCAAGTAGTTTGGAAGCCAAGAAGAAGGAAATTATTAACAAGGCCAAGGATGAGGCTTCTTCTATATTGAAAGAAACCAATCGGGAAATAGAAAAGACAATCCGGCACATTCGTGAAAACAAAGCGGAGAAGAAGGAAACCCGAAAAGTAAGAGAGGGCTTGCAAACGCTGACAGCAAAAGTTCGGACGTCTTCGATGGAAGTTGAAAGAAAAAAAGAAAAGATCGTTGAAGGAGATAAAGTCCGATTGATAGGACAGGAGGTAACGGGGAAAGTCTTTTCAATCAAAGAAGGTATAGCCGTTGTTCAATTTGGAGATTTACGATCTAGTGTGAAACTAGAGAAACTTATTAGAAGCGATTTGGTGGATTCCACTCCAATAGTCAACCCAGCGAGATCGATGGGTGTAAACGTTATGCAAAAGCAATCCTCCTTTGTAAGTACTTTGGATGTACGTGGAAAGCGTGCTGAAGAGGTTATTCCTGTATTGGATCAATTTATCGATGATGCCCTTCTGCTTGGACAATCTCAATTAAAAATTTTACATGGCAAGGGAGAGGGTGTATTAAGAAAAATAGTAAGAGATCATCTGAAAAAAGTTAAACAAGTTGTTTCACTTTCTGATGAACATGTAGAACGCGGAGGGGATGGTATCACTGTTGTAGTATTAAAATAAAAAGACCTGCCTGAAGCAGGTCTTTTTATTTTATACATGTTTGATTTGCAAATCAGAGTTTGAAAGTGAATACCCATTGTCCTTTTACCACTCCGGTTCGCGCAGGGTAACCATCACCATTAAAAGTAAATGTAAGAGACAATGTAGTTTCCGTTACCGAGTAAGTCATGGCCAGTTCATCTGCTGTTCCTTTATCGCGGATCATTTGAGTTTCAACGGTAGAGCCAAATTCCCAGCTTCCGCTCGATTTCCATGGACTTAATGATGGCCTTCCGCCTGTACTGTATCCAAATGAAGTATTCCCTTTAGTGCCAGTCAATGTAAGTGTAAAGGAGGTATAATCTGCTTTCTTATCTACCCCATCCAGTGTAACTGCGTCTACTTTCCATGGTTTTGCCAGCTTGGCCAATTGAACATCTGTAAGGGGCTCTGGATCAGATCCGCTTTTTTTGCAACTTGAATAGGTCAGCAGAACAATAACCAGACTTATTAGTGAGAGAATTTTAAAAGCTTTCATTTAACTATGGTTTTTAAACAGCCTAAACTTAATAAATTGAATCAGTAAAAAAAAAGAGCATTTCTGTTGTGTAGCAAAATTCAACTTTTAATGAGGAAAATTGTTGTCTAGTAACCTCTTTTATAAGTTAAAATATCAATTTTTTGTGAATGGGTCGGATATTCGTGATCCTGATTGGACGCGATAAAGGTCAAATTACTTTTCGGTAATTGCTCCAGATGATTGCAATACCAATCGGTTGCTTTTCTATCAAGGTTAGTCGTTGGCTCATCGAGAAATAATACTTTGCTGCTGGAATAAAATGCAAGTCCTAATTTTAATCGTTGTCTCATACCTGATGAGAAATTAGCAATTGTCTTATCCCGTGCATGAGACAAATCGAATAGTTCGATCAAATCGTCAATAGATTGGTTATCGCGAATTTCTTTAAAAGAAAAGTGAAATTTCACCATTTCGGTTAGGGTGAACTCATCAATCAGATCCATATATGGTGTGGCAATGGATATGTATTTAAACAATTCTGATTGATCTATCGCCTGATTATTGGATTCATATGAAAGTGATCCTGCACTTGGTACCATTTGCCCCCAAAGCACCTGCAATAAAGTAGATTTCCCTGATCCGTTGGGCCCTGTAATTGCGTAGGTTCCTGGTGAATTGAATTCGTAATTGAGGTTTTTAAAAATCCACTCACGATTAAATCGCTTGCTTAGATTTTTAGCGGTTATCCTCATTCAATCGAAGCTGCATTTGTTGTAAATCCTTTCATTACACCTCGCTCGCTGGTGCGAATAAAAGAAACAATATAATCACGCTCTTCGCTATGAGACAATTCGCTTTCAACCAGGTCGATAGCTTTAGAATTATTAAGGCCCTTTAAAAAAATATATCGATATACTTCCTGAATCTCCCCGATTTTTTCTGGTGTAAATCCTCTCCTTCGTAATCCTACGGTGTTAACTCCCGCATAGGTCAGCGGTTCGCGGGCTGCTTTAGTGTAAGGAGGAACATCTTTTCTAACTAAGGAGCCACCAGAAATCATTACATGAGCACCGACTTTTACAAATTGATGCAATGCGCTTGCGCCACCTATTATGGCCCAGTCCTCTATGGTAACATGTCCTGCCACCTGCACCGTATTGGCAAGAATGCAGCTATTTCCTACGATGCAGTCATGTGCAATATGTACGTAGGCCATTAATAAGCAATTATTCCCAACCACCGTCTTGAACTTATCGGAAGTGCCTTTACTTATCGTAACATATTCACGGATGACAGTATTATCACCAATAAATGTTTCTGTATCCTCACCTGCGAACTTTAAGTCTTGTGGCACGGCAGAAATGGAAGCACCAGGAAAGACTTTTACATTTTTTCCAAGCCGTGCACCCTCCCAGATTACTGCATTGGGTCCAATCCAACTATTATCGCCAATAACCACGTTGGC
>JAHEMS010000177.1 GCA_024643595.1 Bacteroidota bacterium | reverse complement strand
TTCATTCAAATTAAGAATAGTCTTAGACATCAATAAGTCAGCTGCCTTAAAGCTTACCAAAATAGTACGCCAAGGAGTATTGCATGGCGTTTGAAGATAGGCTTTGTTACCAACTCCATCGCTGGCCAACTCGGTAGCGAGAGAAAAGTTTTCTGCATTCACGCGTAGATACATGGCTGGATAGTTAAGCAAGGCAGCCTCATGAATATTGATATAGAGTCCATCGGATGAGTTCAGCATCAACGGTGTTTGAACAACATTTTTACCGATCGGTCTTCGCGTACCAATCTCAGTATACTTGTTAGAAGTAGCTACCGCATCGATATCACTGAGCACTGTGGTGCTATATGGGTATTCATTCGTATCATAGTCACCTGGTATCCAAAAAGCTTTATGGTTGCCCAGCATATTAAATTCCGTGCGCTCACCTGAAATTATAAAATAGGATAATTTTGACTGCGCCGGAAACTCATATCGAAATCCGAGACCATCATCAAACAATCGAAAACGAATGATCATTTCACGACCAGTTGCATATTGCTTCAGTTGAGCAACAAGCTCACGATAGTTGTTAACAATTTCTTTCGCCTCACCCCAAACCGGATTCCACTTTTCATTAACTAACACAGAGTCAATTTTCATCAATTCAAATCCTTCGGTCAAGGAAGGCAGGTCTTTAAGTTCAAGACCCATCAAACCAAGACCCGTAACCGCCTTATTTTCTATGAAAAGCTGATAGCCGGGTTCTCCGGTATCGGTGAGTTGAAAATGTAGCTTAAGTTTTCCCTGTGGTGAGGTAATCACCTGGGCGGAACTGGTATAACAGATAAAAAGAATGATCCAAAATCTGAAAAAAATCTTCATCGTGATAATATTTTAAGGACGTGTAAAAGTAGGGTCGCACACATATCCAAAAAATGAGTTTAATCATAATTGTCAACTGACAATTGTGATTTCAGATCCTATTGTAAAATATGTATTACCATATTGAATTAGTTACCTGCCAAATTCATAGTGACACCTAAGTGCCTCTATTTAATAATCTCTGCCGGTAACAGCTCTTCATTTATTTTTCCGTCTTTGAGAGAGACAAAATAATTTTTGTTCTCTTCATCTTGTGATACCGATTTTTTCATCACCCCATTTACAAACACAAGACCGGCGCGATCATCACAAGCATAGCCTGCTTTCAACTTTCCGCTTAAAATTAATTCGTGATATAAAGGTCTTCGCGCCTTCTCCCTAAGGTAATGCGGTGAATGACTATAATTTAAAAAACCCAACCCTTCAACGATAGTCAGTTCTTTCGGTCTGGAATCTGTAGACCCGCCATTGAACCAACATAAAGAGCCAGCGCTTCCTCCTGCCATGATGATTCCCTTATCATAGGCCTTTCGTAAAGCAACATCAATGCCTTGTGCTTTCCAGATCGCAATCATATTTAAGGTATTACCTCCGCCCACAATGATGGCATCCATGCTCATGATAATTTCTTCAAATGACTTTGGACTCCTGGTTGAATTAATAAACGTACGCATAACATACGGACGTAAAGGAAGATCTTCGCAGCTGGCATACCAGTTAAGGATAGTTGTTGGGCTATCCCCAGTCGCTGTTGGAACAAAGCAAATCTTGGGATTCGTTTTATTCGTCAGTTTTGCAACATAATTTATGTAGTCCTTATTTAGCCCACCGCCTGCAACAAATATTATTTTATCGGCAGATTTTTCCTGAGCCGTAGCAAACATTACCTGGAAAATAAAAATGATTGAATAAAGTATAATTTTTTTCATGGGATATAATTGTTTATTCTGAGTTTGAATAGATGAAAATTAAATTAATGATAGTACTGGTATTTTAATAAGTAAATTAAAACATAATAAACAATATACAAGCATACTTATTTCACTTGATCGAACGCTGTTCATCGCGATTCAATTTCCATTGAAAATACGCTTATCTATTGTCATTCTTTAAAAGAAATTGATTTATCCTATCAATCGTCTCCTTTGGATTATCTCGCAGTGTGGCATGACCTGAATTATTAATTACTGCAAATTCTGAGCCTGGTATAAGGCTATGGAAATACTTTACCGTGCTCGGTCTCGCTTCATCATACTGTCCTGTTAAAAGCAAAGTGGGCACGGTAACTTCACTAAGGCGGTCTACCCGATCGTAGTTGAGTAAATTTCCCGTCGCGGTAAATTCACTCGGGCCCCACATAAATTCGTAAACATTTGTACCGAAATACAGGCTGCCTGAATCGGTTCCCGATGTTTTCTTCTCCGATCTTCGTAAGAATTTACTATAGTACAATTTCACAGCATTCTTATAGTCATCACTATTGAATGTTTTATTCTTCTCATTTTCCCTGATGATGACTTGAATGGAATCCGGCAATGTTGCAATTAGGGTATCAGCATCTTTGATCCAAAGGTCAGTGCTAAATAATGGACTACTAAAGATCAGCGCTTTTACTTCGTTAGGATATTTCAAATAATAATCAAGGCCCAACGCGGGTCCCCATGAATGCCCATAGAGATAAAAGTCTTCAAGTTGCAATGCTTTCCTCACCTGTTCCAGCTCTTCCACATAACGTTCAATAGTCATCAGGCTGGTATCCGCTATTCGTGTTGATCTCCCGCAACCCAACTGGTCATAAAAAATAACGGGTCGGTATTTACCCAATACCTTTAGCGTATCAAGGCCATAACTGGACGAACCGGGACCTCCATGTAATAATAATATTGGAGTTCCATTCCCACTACCATTAATACGATACCAAATCTTGCCTCCCGTTACCTCAATATATCCTTCCCTGGGCGCAAGATTCTTTGTCGTGCAACTTTCGATGATGGCCATCAACACCGCAATTGATAAAACAGAAATAAATAGTTTGAATTTCATATTGATTGTTTTTTTATGGAATTACATTTTGAAGTCAATGCGGCTACTTAAAATAAGTGTTCAAAAAAGTTGATCTGCCGAAAAGATTTTCCTAATGTTTGTTAAAATAAACTACTTCCAAAATTCTAATGTCGGTTTTTTTACAACCATCAGGAATAGCTTGAACAATGAAAGTTTTATCATTGGCTAATAGAAATGGAGTTTCACCATTTTGATTATTATGTGCCTGATAAGTTATTGTATCTATTAATAGTGGGCTATCATTTTTATCCAAAAAGGTAATCTCAAATGCTATTTTCCCTAAATCACTATCCGTATTATTTACAATTTCAAATCGTGAAATATTGTCCTTAATTTCAATGAAATCAATTTCAACATTTTCTTTAATGCAAGAAGCCGTTATCAGCACTAAAATGGCAATCCAAAATTTATTCATATCTTCTTTCGATTTGAAATCAAATTACCAACACCTCCACTGACTCCATTAAATTCATTTCATCCTACTTAGACGCCAACAAGGAGATATTATTAACTTACTATTCACTACTAAAATTTAACAGGCAGCAAAATCATCAATCAATTTTATACTTTGACAGCTCCGTTACGCCCTTCCATGTATCCGTTCTGAATGGAACAGCTGGATACCCTTCCTTGTTAAACAAATTGGCGTCATCAGGATTATCGGCCCAGGCAAAGCGCACCGCTACCGGATTCATTACTGCCTCACTCGATACCACCACATCATTGCCTTCTGTCATTGCTTTCGCATAATAAAACTTCTGATCAGCCCCTGCTATTTCAAAACCTTTTAGATACCCATATTTATCTTTAGCCACTAATCCGCTACCCGTACCGGTGAATATAATTCGTATTTTATTACCTTCCACTTTCATGGATTGATACATCGGGCCCCCATCGACCTGTTTTTTGTCGTACAATTGATTCAATGCAATGACGGCCAGGCGATGACCTACATCCTGTTTATTGCGGGGATGGATATCGGTCGCCTCACCAATATCGGTAGTGACAGCCATACCAGTGTACGGTAAAGAGAGTGCCATGGTTTGAGCCTCGCGCAGTTCGGCCCATGTGCTTCCCAATTTACTGTTGCCCATCGCGGCATTAAAGCTGGCAAGCTGAACAAAGTAAAAAGGAAAATCACCTTGCTTAAAATGATTGCGCCAGTCCTGGATCATTAATGGAAATGCCTTTCTATACTGATAAGCACGTCCTGCATTCGATTCGCCCTGATACCACAAAGCACCGCGAAAACTGTAATTCAATATCGGATTGATCATTGCGTTGAACAATAGCGTTGGATAACTATTTGGCCCCACTGCCGCAGAACTTGCAACGGATTCCACTCCTACCTGCCAGTTACCTGCCAGCGATAATTCCCTTCCCTGTTGAATAACCAATTTTACATCATTATCATCTCCATAAATACCTCCACCACCACCGGTGTCTGTCACTTTAACGGCAATTACATTTTTCCCTTTTTTCAAAACAGACGAAGGAATAACATAACTGCGCTGGGCACTGTAGGAATTTGTGCTTCCTACCTTCATTCCATTTACATAGGTTTCGTCGCTATCGTCAATCATACTTAACTTCAGCACGGCAGATTTGCCAATATCTTCATCTTCCAGTGATATCG
Organism: Bacteroidota bacterium; assembly: GCA_024643595.1. GTDB lineage: Bacteria > Bacteroidota > Bacteroidia > Cytophagales > Cyclobacteriaceae > ELB16-189. The sequence continues at coordinate 2,638 of JAHEMS010000177.1, read as the reverse complement.
TGTTCCGAAGCCAAACTATCCCATCCAAGTCACCCATTGTTTTCTCCCAAAGTTGAGGCACTCTTATCGATGGCCAACGGCTATCATCAAAATTGGTCTCTTTCCAGCTCAAAGATTCCTTTCCTTCAGCAAAATTGATGTTCATGCTTTTAAGTCTTTTGGTTATCTCCTCCGCTTTCTTTTTAGATAAGACATCGAAATTTAGTTCTGGCATTTTTGCTATCATATCTTTGAATTCTTCACTTCGCTCAAAAGCCTCTTTGCTTGTCCATGTTTCAGAATGCGTTCCTCCCCATGAGGTGTGCACCAAGCCAATGGGAATTTTTAATTCGTTATACAATTCGCGGGCAAAGAAAAATCCGATAGCCGTAAAATCACCAACATTTTCAGGCGTAGCTATTTTCCAATCGCCACCTTTTACTTCATCCTCCGGTTTAATAGAAACTGCTTTCTGGACTGTGAAATGCCTGATCTGCGGAAAGTTGCTGCTTCTGATTTCCGCGGCTGCATTATTTGACGATCGCACCGGCCACTCCATATTGGACTGACCAGAACATATCCACACTTCTCCCACCAAAATATCATTAATCGTAATTTTATTTTTTCCTTTTACAGTCATCACAAACGGACCACCTGCTTGTTCAGGTTCAAGGGTAATAATCCACTTTCCCAGCTCATCTGTCCTGGTCGATTTGGTTTGTTTATTGAATTGAATGGTAACTTTCTCACCTGCATTAGCCCATCCCCAGATGGTTATTGGCTTTTCTCGCTGAAGCACCATGTTATCACTAATCAATCGCGGTAAGCTTACATTGCTGTAAACAAAAAAGGATAAGAATAGAAGAACTGTTAAGATGAGTTGTTTCTTCATAGCCGTAAGTTTAGATTGTTAAATTTTTATTTCAATTTCTACATTGTATTCACTACCAAAAGACACTGTACAACGCGACCAGAATTCCAATGATGATCAGCGATGTAAAAATAAATCCGGGAGACACTTTAAACATTTTTGTATCCACGTCCATCAGGCGCCTCGGCTTGGTCTCTGGTTTTATGATACTCATGATCACCATAATGACAATAATCAACACAAACGTGATCGACATACGATCAAGAAAAGGATAATCCGGAAACCAACCGTTTGTCCATACGGGTAGAAACTTCAGGATCGCTGATACCGGGATGGTAAGTAAAGCGCCTGTCAAGGCGGCAGCAGCAGTAGTCCGCTTCCAAAAAAATCCCAGAAGAAATACGGCTAAAACACCGGGTGCAATGAAGCCGACATACTCCTGAATAAATTGATAGGCCTGGTCTAATGTTTTCAATGCAGGTGCAACGATGCCGGCAATCGTCAATGAAATGATCACCGCCCAACGTCCAATACTCACCAACTTTCTTTCATTGGCATGTTTGTTAAAATATTTTCGATAGATATCTAATGCGAAAATAGTTGAGATACTGTTTGCTTTACCGGCCAACGATGCCACCACTGCGGCCGTCAAAGCAGCAAAAGCAACGCCCTTCAAACCCACGGGTAAAAGATTCATAAGTGTAGGGTAAGCGTGATCTGGCTTTAGCACTCCCAGTTCATCCACCATTTCTGCCTGAAACATTCCTTGTTGATGCAGTACATACATGGCAATACCAGGCAACACCGCAATCAACGGAATCATAAGTTTTAAAAATGCAGCGAAAAGCAATCCCTGTCTGGCCGTTTTCAAATCAGCTCCTAATGCGCGTTGTGTGATGTATTGATTACAGGCAAAGTAATTGAGATTATTGATCCACATTCCACCAATTAATACGGAAAGGCCCGGCAGATCCTTATAATACTTGTGATCCTTGCTTAGGATCATATGAAAATGACTTTCTGCATTGTCTTTTAATAAAACAAGTCCTTGCCAGGCATTACTTCCGAACCCAAATTTTTCTGATAGCAAAGTGAGTGCGAGATAAGAAGTTACAAGTCCACCGACCACCAACACCGCCACCTGGATTACATCCGTATAACCAATTACCTTCATTCCCCCCAGCGTTACTACAATGGCAAATACACACAACCCGACAATGCACAACTCGAACGATAAATTGGATATCGAATTAATTGCAATAGCGCCAAGGTAAATGATGGAGGTAAGATTGACGAACACATATACCAATAACCAGAAAACGGCCATGACTGTGCTCACCTTATCATTGTAGCGTTCTGCCAAAAATTGCGGCATTGTATAGATCTTATTCTTGATATAGAGCGGAATAAAAAATATGGCAACAATAATGAGTGTGGCGGCAGCCATCCATTCATAGGTGGAAATAGCAAGGCCAATGGCGAAGCCAGATCCTGACATACCAATGAAATGTTCTGCAGAAATATTCGAGGCAATGAGTGACGCCCCAATGGCCCACCAGGTTAACGAACCTTCGGCCAGGAAGAACTCACGTGAACTAATGGATGAGGATCGCTTACGATGATAAACATAATAACCATACGAAAAGACCACGATGAAATAACCGAAGAAAACAAAATAGTCGGCCGCGTGAAGGGTATTCATGTATGCCGACTATATATGATATCAGTTACTAAAATAACCTAAAACTTTAGCGTTGCGGGTAAGTATTTTGCCACCAGGTCTTCATA
>JAHEMS010000176.1 GCA_024643595.1 Bacteroidota bacterium | reverse complement strand
GATATACCCCATAGTGACGAAAAGAAAAAACATTCCCGCCTTCAAGGATACCAGATCGCTGATTGCGCCAATAAGAATTTGTACAACAGCGCCACCCGCGATGCCCGTCATCATAATACCAGCAAATGAACCGTGGTACCGCGCCACAGAGTTAAGTCCTAGAGATACGATCACCGGATACATCACGGAAAGAAAGAACCCCGAAATAGGGAAAGCCCAGAGCGAGACCTGGTCACTACCAAACAAACCACTCGCTACACAAATCATGGCCAGAATGGTAAACCATCGGAGTACAATTTTGCTGTCGATCAGTTTTAGCAGGACTAATCCAAGAAGCCCTCCGATAGTCATTAGTCCCCAAAAATAGGATACCGCGTCCGCGCCTAATGTATTCGGATCAATGCCATGATATTGATACAGATATTTTGACATCCAATACGAGATGCCCTGCTCTGTGCCGACATAAGCAAACATGCCAATGAAGAAGAGAATTACATACTTGTTGCCGAAGAGTTCTTTATAACTTGATCCCGTACCCACTTTCTCATCCTCCTGTAACACGACAGCAGGAAATTTTACCAGCATAATCACACCCATCATGATTATACTGATCAGCGCGAAAATCCAATACACGGCTACCCATGACATAGTTTCGGGAACCAGCTGAATAAGCAGGAAGATAACAGGATTCTCTTCATTGTGACGATCAATATTGGTGACGAGGTAAGAATACATCTGCGGACTTATAAAGGATGCCAGCCCGAAAATCAGTTGAGCAAGAACCGAGTTGAAAGTATAATGAGTTTCTCCTCCCGCGACCCGCAACAGGGGATTGATGACAACCTGTAAGGCCGCCATGCCGGCTCCAATGGTAAATAACGATATGATGAAGACATTGAACTTTGGAAATAAGGCAAACATAAGAGCGCCTGAAAAGGAAAACGCGAAAGCGAGGATCATCATCCGCTTCTCTCCCCATCGCTCTACAAGAAAGCCAGAGGGAACCGACATTATTCCATAAGCAATGAAAAAAGCAAATGGAAGAAAACCTGCCATCGTTTCTGATAACGCGTAGCTCTCTGAAACTTTAGGGTTGAGTGCGCCCAGTATATTGGTCAAATAAGAAATGACAAAAAATACGATGAGAATTAAAATGACAATAAGAACATTCCGCTTCATGGTGAGTCATGTTTGTTTTAATGATTGAGCTTACTTCATCTGATATTTAAGGTATTGATCCACCTGGGCTGCCGCACCCAGCATCGCGATATGTTCTACTTCTGATACATAGATTTTAAGTCTCGCTACCGAATTCGGGAAATGGATATGGTTAAGTGAAACAAGCATTTGCTTTTCAAAGTAGGGTAGCGCTTTGCTGATCGCACCTCCCAGAATGATAGCCTCCGGATCATAGGCGTAAACAACTGATCGTAGCGCTATACCTAAGTGGCTGCCAAATTCATCCCAAAGCGCCAATGCGCTGGAATCGTGGTTTTGGGCATCAAGAAAAGTTTGCTTGCCGCTGGTGTGGTGAATCGTTTTAAAAAAATTAGCCCCACAGTAATATTCAAAGTCATGATCTTTATAGGGCAGGTAGCCAATCTCACCGGCCCCACAGTTGTACCCGCTATAAAGTCTGTCATCAATGATAATACCTGAACCGATGCCCGTGCCAAGGGTGATGCCTACAAATGTTTTGTGTTGCTGGCCATGGCCATAATATTTTTCGCCTAAGGCAAAACAGTTAGAATCATTGTTGATGAATACCGGGACGTTAAATTCTTTTTCCAGAATGTCACGAAGCGGGACCTCTTTCCACGAAGGGATATTAACAACATCCCGGACGATTCCTTTGTCTAGGTCTACTACCGAAGGTACCCCCAATCCGATGCCGCTGACACCCGGCTGAAAAACTGAGCGAATAATGGATTTTAGCTGGTCCAGTGTACTGCTAAGATCATCTTTATCGTGCAGCGGATTTGCAATTGACTTTATGATAGTCTTTTGGTCAATGAATCCTGCCCTGATATTAGTACCGCCAAGGTCAACGCCAATTTTCATTTTTGGTAGGTTTTGTCAATGAAGTTATGATCGTTTCCAATGTTACAAAACTTCATCCTTATTTCTTGTCTAAAAAGTATAGTTGGTAGATCACCGTTGCCTTTAAGGATATTACGCGACAAGAATGAGAACATCAAACAGAGTGAAGCTGATCGTTCTGCTTGTTATTCGATGCCGAGCATTTTCACCGCTGCTGGTGATAATCGCGCCAGTGTTTCCTTTTTGATATAGCGTGATTGGTCTACCTGTTGAGGTTGATTCGATTCACAAAAATAACTATGAATGGCGCGTCTGTCTTTCGTGGTGTGATTAGTGGTGCCCCCATGCCAGGCATGAGAGTTAAAAATAAAAACGGAACCAGCAGGGGCTTCAATAATAACTTCTTGGGGATGAGGTGCCTCCTGATCGGTCAAGATATCCTGAGGAAGATCACTGGATAAATGGGAGCCAGGAACAATCCTGGTAGCACCATTCTCTTTAGAAAAGTCATCGAGCAACCAGATGGAATTACATACTTTGTATTCGCCAGGGATAACGGAATCATGCCAGTCTACATGTAATTTTTGCAGGCCCATTCCGGGTTTTGCGGCCCGATAATTTAGAGAAGAGAGCTTAAAAGATTGCCCGATCACATGAGTAATTCCTGCCAATACCCGCGGATGCGTATAAAAGATATCAAACACTTCGCCTTTGTTAACCAGATCAGCAAGTCGGTCGGCACCTGCTTCTTTTGGATGCTTGATGTATTTCGAATCCAATAGCTCAGCCCCGGCGTTCACGCCTTCCACTTCCTGCAACTTCCTGATAGCACCATTGATTTGGGTTACCTGGGTTTCTGATAATAATTGTCCGAGATTTAAAAATCCGAATTCATCAAGAAAAGATTTTTCATCACGTGTCAGTGTGTTATCCTGAACATTAAGTTCCACTAGAAAATTATCCATAGGCAAATTTAATGAGCAAAAAGTAAATGTGGCGATAGAGAAATGAAATTGTGTTTTATTATCATGCTAATGGGATATCCCCATGATCCCGTCAAGGTATTGGGTGGAATTATGTATAGATTGGGTACTTATTGCCTTCCCTTTATAGGTAACTTATGAGAAGATTATTCTTGGCAACGGGCATGCTTGCTTCAATGATCATTCATGCCCAGCCAATAGACTCCGCTATGGAAGTCACCCGCTATGTTGCGTGGTTAACCCCCGTTGGAAAAAAGAGTGTCACTATTGATGGAGTGGCCATAGGCTTAATGGCTCTGCCGAGCCGTGTTGGTCATTTGAAAATAAATGGACTGAACGTTGAAGTTCTTCCTATGGCCGTATTTACTGTCTTCGGTGGTATAATTTGGACGATGGTTAATGTGATGCCAATACCGGAGAATGATCTTTATGCGGATTCTTCACCCGGAATAAGAACCGAAATTCATGGTCTAAGCATTAGTGCTGGAATGTTCGAGGATGTTAAGATGAATGGGGTTTCATTAAATCTTGTAAATTCCTATGTCACTATTTCTGAGGGTGTTGAAATATCCTTTATTATGAATTCCAATTATCAATTCTCTGGCGCGCAACTTTCTATGTTTGGAAATCGAGCTGTTGAAGGAAAAGGAGTACAAGTAGGGATGTTTAACAGCTGTGATCATGGTCGTGTTTTTCAGTTCGGGTTTCTCAACCGAATCGGAAAACGTGTTTTGCCCATTATTAATTTTAGTTTGAAGAAAAAGCAGACATAACCTGTTTTATAAGTGTCGGATAGAACTCCCTTTACTATTTAGCGGGAGTAATCACAATATTCCTAAACTCAACAGGTTCATGGTCTCCTTGCAGCATTAAAGGACCAGGTTCGCCTTCATTACTATCCAATGCACCACCGGTAACACCAGGTATCACCTGGTTGCTTACCACCGTAATTCCATTCGCTACCACGGTTACTACTCTTCCTACAAGGGTTATATCGAACATCTGCCATTCGCCTGCATCTTTCGCTACCATAATAATGGGCTCTAAAAACCCATAGATGCCGCCAAATTGATCGTCCCACGGTTCTAATCCTTTGCTATCGGCAATCTGGGTTTCATAGCGACCACGCAGGTACACACCGCTGTTTCCATTTTTAGGAATGCGAAATTCGATATGTAACTTAAAGTCAGAATAGGACTGATCTGTAATAAGGTTGGTTCCCTTCTTTGGACTTTTCAATACCCCTGACTCGATCACCCATTGGTTGGTTCCTGCACTGGTATGCCAACCGGCCAGGTCATTCCCGTTGAACAGAGTAATCGGTTTACCCCACTGCGGAGTTTTATCACTTCTCAGCGCAGGTGCTCTTGTTCCTTCCCAGCGAGCGGATGTGCCGTCCGGGTAGGAGACTGAACCTTTGATGGTGTTATCGGATAAAATGCCTTCTACCTGAAGTTCACTATCTCCCTTTTCCCATTGCGGTGGGATATTGAAACGAAAGGCATTTCCGTTGATATTTACTTTGGCGATCGGGCGTGCGCTGCCCGTTGAACTTACAAATCTTCCCATGTATCCTCGATCTCCTGAACGTCGCACCTCCATCCAGGAGGGAAGCACTTGCCCATCCTTATTTATTGTAATATCCCAGCGTCCTTCAAGTGCTGAGTGTTGGGCAAAGGCACTAATAGATAAATACAATAAAGACAACAAGGAAATTAGGTTCTTTCGATTCATAGGTACACTTAGTTTTTTGTTGAAGATTTTTATGGGCATGAAGTTATTAGATCGATAGCGAAATTCCTATGGCAGCCATAGTTGCTATTCTCATTCCCTTACAATAAGTATACCGTTATTCACTCGACCCCTTATGCCCTTCATTTCACAGGTTTGTGTACTTTTAAATCATGAGATATATTTTTCTATTTCCAATGTTGCTGGTGGTGTTTATTTCCTGCCAACAGGATGAAAGAACCAATTACCAAACTTCGGTAAAAGATAGCATCTTGTTCGATAGGGCACAGCAAAATGCGGTGCAGGCCAACGAGGGCTTTGTCAGGTGCCGGCAATATCTGAACGGCTGGCTTCAATTTCAGGACCCGGTTTCATTGCTGATTCCACGTAATTTAAAGGAGGGACGCGATTTTTGGAATGCTAAAGACGCTGCCGCAGACAACTATCCATTTATGGTGCTCACGGCATTCTTTGTCGACTCCGTCTTGTTTCACGATACGATGCTAAAAATGCTCGAATCAGAAACACGACTAACCTCTCGAGTCCGCTCTTTGCCGGACTCCTACTCATTTAGCAAGAAAGGTTTTCTGGTAGACACCATTAAAATGGATGAAATTGTGTTTGGCACCTCTGAGTATATTAAAGATGGATTGTTGCCGCTAACGGAGTGGCTGGGTAACAGTGCCTGGAGTGAACGCATGATCGCAATGCTAAGCGATCTGCACCGCGAAGTAGAAGTGGCAGGTGAAGTAGGAGCGAAAGGTTTTGGTCCGGCTTCAAAAGAAGAAGTGAATGGTGAGTTGCTGCAGGTCCTATCTCGTTTGTATTGGATGACGGGTGACAAGGAGCTCCTGGAATGGGCAATAAAAATTGGTGACTTCTACCTGCTTGGTGACCATCATCCAACCCACGATTTAACATACCTGCGATTGCGCGACCATGGGTGTGAACTGATCAGTGGCTTGTGTGAATTGTACGCCACCGTTAACTATGCTCGACCTGAAAAGAAACTGGAATATCAAAAGCCGCTGATCGAAATGCTGGACCGGATATTGGATGTAGGCCGCAATGAAGATGGGATGTTTTATGATGGGATAAATCCGCAAACCGGACAAGTGGTACACAGTGGACTGGCTGATACCTGGGGCTATACGCTGAATGGATTTTATACCGTTTATCTGATCGACAGCATTTCTGCGTATAAGGATGCGGTATTAAAAGTATTTTCTCACCTGCCAAAATATAAAAATTATGATTGGGAAAGAGGCAGTGCCGATGGTTATGCGGATGCCGTTGAAAGTGCACTCAACCTTTATAACCGAATTCCGGATACAGTGGTGGCACAATGGATAGATAGTGAAATAAAGGTAATGTGGGCGATGCAGCAAGAGAATGGAATTATTGAGGGCTGGCATGGTGACGGTAATTTTGCCAGGACCACCATCATGTATAACCTATGGAAGAGTAAAGGGATTTACGCACATCCCTGGCGGAGCGATTTGCAACTGGGCGCAGAACAAAAAGGGGATTCTGTCTTCATTTCATTACGAGCCGATAAACCCTGGAAAGGAAAATTGTTTTTCGATTACGATCGCTTTAAAGAGAATATGAAATTGCCCATGGACTGGCCCCGCATTAATCAGTTCCCACAATGGTTTAGCGTTAAACAAGAACAACATTATACAGTCCTCGACCTGGGTGAGCAAGAACAAAAAAAATCAATGGGAAATCAATTGAGGGATGGCCTGCCACTGAATTTGGATAGCGAAAAGAAGCTGATCGTATTTTAAGTAATTAGCCAATCAGAGAAGTTACAGTTTACGGGCAAGAAATGCAAAACCTGCACTGCCAATAAAATACGAAATGAAAACTATGCCGTTGCTGAATAGAAGTGTGAACTCGGATGGATCAGCTATAAATTCTCCTTGCACCATGAGAAAAACTGCCAGCAGAATCGCTGCCAGCGACACGAATAGCACAGGAGTATGAATAAGACGATACGAGATTTGATTCTTATTGATAAATAGGCCGGCTGCAGATTCCGTAAAAATAGCGCCAAAGACGCCAGTAACAATCCACAATACAATCGTAAGCGCGGATGTTGATTCCCATCGACTTATTATATCTATAAAGATCAATGCAATCTGTGCGATAAAATTCAGAACGCACAAGACGAAAGTGCTGATCAAAAAAGCGAGAAAAATTTTTAGATGAGTTGTAAGCATACTTGAATGCATTGGGAGTCAATACAAATAAATTATTTACAAAAGGCTATTCACGAATGGCTTTACTTTTACTCCAATAAGTTCAATAGCATTCATCAACTGACGATGGGTTAATCCTGCATTATCCATCTGGAAACTTACCCTGGAAATACCGCCCAATGCGTTGCTGTGCCTACAATTTTTTCAGCTACCTCCTCGGGCCCTCCCACTAAAAAAGCACCTAAAGG
>JAHEMS010000175.1 GCA_024643595.1 Bacteroidota bacterium | reverse complement strand
TGATGTTTACTAAGGATAACATCCACCACAAAATGACCCGCGTCTTTTAGGTGCGATTGTGCCAAATCCTTTATTTTATCAACTGCGTCCATCAATTTCTATAAACAAAGAGGGGACTTTTAGGTCCCCTCTTTTGAATTATTTACAAGAAGTGGTGCAAAGGTAATTGATTTTTAATTTATTACAAATTATTACCTTACTGGAATTGTATGCGCTTCAACAGATATCATAAGCAATCGCTGTTATGGTTGTTCATTTTTCTGACGGTCTTTAGTACCTGTACCATTGAAAAGGACAAAGTAACAGAGCAAACAATAAAAGTTGATGTGCCCGCATTTAATCCGGATTCTGCATATTTTTTTATTGATAGGCTGGTTAAGTTTGGCCCCCGAATACCGAACAGTGAGGCGCATCATTTTGCTGAAGATTATTTATTCAATCAATTATCGATTTCAGGAGCCAGCGTCACTAAACAGGAGTTTGTAGCCGCAACATTCGATAACCAAAAGCTGGACCTTAGTAATATAATAGCGAGTTTTAATACGAAAGCTTCAAAAAGAATTTTGCTCGCTGCGCATTGGGACACCCGGCCCTTTGCTGATAAAGACACTCAAGATAAAAATGCCCAATTTGAAGGAGCGAACGATGGTGCCAGTGGAGTGGGTATATTATTGGAAGTCGCCCGTATATTAAGCCAACAAGATTCCCTGTCAATAGGGATAGATATAATTTTGTTTGATGGAGAAGACTGGGGTGAACGAGAAGGCGATCAAAAGAGTGATCTGCCGGAAGGACTCGATTCGTGGTGGTGTTTGGGTTCTCAGTACTGGTCAAAAAACAAACACAAAAAAAATTACACAGCGTCTTATGGGATTTTATTAGATATGGTTGGTGCGAGACGTTCCCAATTTTTCAGGGAGGGAGAGTCGATGAAATATGCACCTAAAGTAGTGGACAAAGTGTGGTCGATGGCTAACCATTTAGGATATTCTGATTATTTTGTAAAGCAAAATGTTCCTTCAATTATAGATGATCATCTTTATGTAAACCAGTTCGCTAAAATTCCCATGATCGATATAGTGCATTACCAAACTGGAATTGGTTTTTTTGGTGAATATCATCACTCAACGAAAGATAACATGTCCTTAATTAGTAAAGAAACACTAATGGCTGTTGGGACAACTTTGCTTTATATAATTTATAATGAAGAACCTTGATCAGCGCATGTAATCATCAAAGTTTTTATGATCACGCTGGTAGAGTACTTCATGCGGCAATGATTTAAAATATTCATAAGTAATTTTAAGACCATCGGCTCTTGAAACTTTTGGTTCCCAACCAAGCAATTGCTTTGCTTTGGTGATATCCGGTTGTCGTTGTTTCGGGTCGTCTTTTGGTAGATCTTTATATACGATCTTTTGCGTTGTTCCAGTGAGTTTTACAATCTCCTCGGCAAAGTCACGAATCGAAATTTCATTTGGATTACCAATATTCATGGGTAAGGCATAATCAGACATCAGCAATCGATATATTCCTTCAATTAAATCATCGACATAACAGAAAGAACGGGTTTGCGATCCATCTCCAAATATCGTGAGATCTTCACCACGCAAAGCCTGACCAATGAAAGCAGGTAAAACACGGCCGTCATTAAGTCGCATGCGAGGACCGTACGTATTGAAGATTCTAACAATGCGTGTTTCCAATCCATGAAACGTGTGGTAAGCCATAGTAATGGCTTCCTGAAAGCGCTTGGCTTCATCATATACGCCACGTGGACCTACCGTATTCACATTACCATAATATTCTTCAGGTTGCGGATGGACTGTAGGATCTCCGTAAACTTCTGAGGTGGAGGCTATGATAATTCTAGCATTTTTGTCTTTGGCAAGGCCTAAAAGATTGTGCGTACCTAGTGATCCGACCTTCAGCGTTTGGATCGGAATTTTCAGGTAATCAATTGGACTAGCGGGTGAGGCAAAGTGCAGAATATAGTGAAGCTCACCTGATACATGAACGAACTTACTAACATCATGATGATAGAACTCGAAATTTTCTAGTTTAAATAGATGTTCAATGTTTCTTAAATCTCCGGTAATCAGATTGTCCATGGCAATCACATGGAAACCTTCCTTAACGAACCGATCACATAGGTGTGACCCTAAAAATCCTGCGGCGCCTGTGATTAATACTCTTTTCTCATCCATAAATAGTTTCTCTTCCGATACTAAAGTAAGTATAACCTAGCTCTTTCATTTGTAGGAGATCATATAAATTCCTTCCATCAAATATGACCTTGTTTTTGAGAAGAGAAGACAATTTTTCGAAATCAGGAGTTCGGAACTCCGGCCATTCCGTAGCTATAAAAACAGCATCGGCATCATGAGCAGCTTCATACGGGGAATGACAGAACTCAATTCTAGTACCGAGAATTCTTTTTACATTCTCCATTGATTCAGGATCATGAGCCTTAATTGTTGCACCAGCATTTAGTAACTCTTCAATATTATAAAGAGCTGGAGCCTCGCGGATGTCATCCGTATGAGGTTTGAAAGACAAACCCCAAAGGGCTATTACTTTTCCCTTTAAATCTCCCCGGTAGAAATCCTTTATCCGGGGAATTAATTTTGTTTTCTGATCAGCATTAACAGCCATTACAGCTTCCAATATCCTAAAACTATAATCCACATCAGATGAGGATTTTGAAAGTGCCTGCACATCTTTAGGAAAACAACTTCCACCGTAACCAATTCCAGGAAACAAGAAACGTTTTCCAATGCGGCTATCCGTACCCATGCCCTTACGAACAGAGTCAACATCGGCACCCAATAATTCGCACAGATTAGCAATTTCATTCATGAAGGAAATCTTGGTGGCCAGGAATGAGTTGGCAGCATATTTTGTCAATTCAGCAGAACGTTCATCCATGAATACCAATGGGTTGCCCTGACGAACGAAAGGCGCATATAGTGACTTCATAATCTTAATAGCCTGCTCAGACTTAGTGCCGATAACTACTCTTTCAGGTTTCATGAAATCTTCGACAGCAACACCTTCGCGCAAGAATTCAGGGTTGGAAACAACATCAAATTCAACTTTGCAGGTGGCCGCAATATTTTCTCTTACTCTATCAGCAGTGCCAACAGGAACGGTACTTTTATCAACGATAACAGTATAATGGTCAAGCATAGGTCCAAGCTCACGGGCAACCCCCAAAATATATTTCAAATCGGCTGATCCATCCTCACCGGGAGGGGTTGGCAAAGCCAGAAAAATGATGTTAGCATCCTTAATTCCTTCTGAAAGGTTGGTGGTGAAAAACAACCTTCCCTGATTAAGATTTCGTTCAAAAAGTTGTTCTAATCCAGGCTCATAAATGGTTATTTTGCCTCCCTTAAGCTTTTTTACTTTTTCAGCATCAATATCAATGCAGGTGACTGTATTACCGGTTTCGGCAAAACATGTGCCCGTTACCAAACCTACATAACCAGTTCCGACAACAGCAATCTTCATAAATGGATATTAAAAATTTGGTTGCAAAAATAACTTTAAAAATGAGTTTTGGCGACTCATTAAACACTATTCAATGGGCAATCTATACACGCCCTAACAATCGTTTGGATAATTTGCCTAGCTTTGCCTGATTATTTAGATAAAAGATGATAACAGAAGGATTGATTGATTTTGAAGTTGGGGAAAATCAAAAAATGATTGCCCAAATGGTCCAGGACTTTGGACAAAGGGAGATAACGCCGCATATGATGGAATGGGATGAGTCGCAGGAATTTCCAATTGCGCTGTTCCATAAACTCGGACACCTTGGATTGATGGGTGTATTGGTTCCGCACGAATATGGTGGATCTGGCTTTAGTTATTTGGAATATGTTACCGCAATTTCAGAATTGGCAAAAATTGATGGATCTATTGGTCTCTCCATGGCAGCGCATAATTCATTGTGTACGGGACACATCCTTCAATTTGCAAGTGAAGAGCAAAAGCAAAAATACCTGCCGAAACTGGCAACAGCTGAATGGATTGGTGCCTGGGGCCTTACTGAACCCAATACGGGATCGGATGCAGGAAACATGCGTACAGTGGCTGTCAAAGATGGAGATTATTATGTGATCAATGGGGCTAAAAATTTCATCACCCATGGAATATCGGGTGATATTGCTGTAGTAATAGCCAGGACTGGTAAAATAGGTGATTCACATGGAATGACTGCCTTTATATTAGAGAGAGGAATGAATGGATTCAGTTCGGGGAAAAAAGAAAATAAATTGGGTATGCGTGCTTCAGAAACAGCAGAACTCATTTTTACAGATTGCCGTGTACATAAAAGCCAAATGATTGGAAAAGAGGGGGAAGGGTTTGTTCAATCCTTAAAAGTTCTCGATGGGGGTAGAATTTCAATTGCCGCGCTAAGCCTGGGAATAGCAAAAGGGGCGTTTGAGGCTGCGTTAAAATACTCTAAGGAACGACACCAGTTTAATCAACCTATATCGGCATTTCAGGGTATTTCATTCAAATTAGCTGACATGGCCACCAAGATTGAAGCTGCATCCTTACTTACCTATAGGGCGGCTGAAATGAAAGCAAAAGGGGAAAGCGTAAATAAAGAATCCGCCATGGCTAAACTTTATGCCTCTGAAGTGGCTGTAGAAATAGCGAATGAAGGAGTTCAGATTTTTGGAGGATATGGCTATACGAAGGATTTTCCGGCTGAAAAATTTTATCGAGATGCCAAGTTATGTACAATAGGAGAAGGCACGTCAGAGATTCAGAAAATGGTCATTTCGCGTTCTATTTTAAAGTAATACTTGTGAATTTTAATTTAAGACTGCTATATTTGCACCCCTAATAGTTAAAACAATGCTGATTATCAACATTAAAGAAAACGAATCGATCGATAAAGCGCTTAAGCGTTTCAAAAAGAAGTTTGAAAAAACAGGCGTTTTGAAAGAATTACGTGAAAGAACTTCGTTTACCAAGCCATCGGTGAGAAGGAGAGGCGAGGTTATTCGTGCTGCATACCGCCAAAAGCAGTATGCCAATGAAAATTACTGATTCCAACAAAAGTGGGTTAGAATATACAATCCTTCCGGAGCTTTTTACCGGGAGGATTTTTTTTTACCTTAGAACGACACAATGAGGGCTTGGGATAGTTAATGGTTGAGTCATTCTTAAAATACATTCGGTTCGAAAAAAGGTACAGCCCCAAAACGGTTATTTCCTACCAGACAGATCTCAGTCAATTTGAGCAATATTTACTTAAAGAGTTTGAGAGCACACCAGTACAAGAGGCCAATTTTGGCTTAGTCCGTTCCTGGATTGTTAGCCTGGTTGAATCAAAGTTGGATTCAAGGTCGATCAATCGAAAAATTGCGTGCCTGCGATCATTTTATAAGTTTTTGATGCGTCAGGAAATCATCACAAAAGACCCGATGATGAAAATTAAGATCCTGAAAACAAAAAAAAAATTACCACACTTCATTAATGAGCAAGACTCTATAAAATTGCTCGATAATTTATCCTTTCCGGAAGGTCATAAAGGTATTCGCGATCAGCTTATTTTGGAACTCTTATATGGTACAGGTATTCGTCTTGCCGAACTCATCGCATTGAAGGACAGCGATATCAATATGAGGGCAAGCACCGTTCGTGTTTTGGGCAAAAGAAATAAGGAGCGTATTATTCCGTTTTCATCTAGCCTGGTTTCAAAAATTAAAGAATATATCCGGCAGCGCAATAAAGAAGTGATCAAAAAAGATCATTCCTACCTGCTGGTTACCGATACTGGAGGGCAGTTGTATCCTATGATGGTAAACCGAATAGTGAAGAAGTATATGAAGTTATTTACTACGGTAGAAAAAAAGAGTCCACATGTTTTACGGCACAGCTATGCAACTCACTTATTGAATAAGGGTGCGGAGATAAACGCGGTAAAAGACTTGTTAGGTCATAGCAGTTTGGCTGCAACCCAGGTTTATACCCATAATTCTATGGAGAAGCTTAAAAAAGTATTTGATCAGGCACATCCTAAAGCTTGAAAAAATGAAGACATTACTATGAAATAATAACCCACAGACGTTGCCGGTTAGTCTGAAAATAGCCGGATAAAACATATTGTTAAACTTTTAAATTTTTTATTTATGAAACTGCAAGTTCACTCCATTCATTTTGATGCAGATCAGAAGCTTATCGACTTTATTCAGAAAAAGGTTGATAAACTAGAGACATTTTATGATAGAATGGTTGATGGTGAAGTATTTCTCCGACTTAATAATGAGGGAGTAGATAATAAAACGGTGGAGATTAAATTGAATGGTCCGGGTCAGAAATTCTTTGCCAAAGAGCAGTCGCGTTCTTTTGAAGCAGCTACTGATCTGGCAACAGAAGCATTGAAGGCCCAACTTCAAAAAGTTAAAACCAAACAAACCAACGGTAGAGCTTAGAAATAAAAGGGCTCCTTATTGGAGCCCTTTTATTTTAGTTAAGTTTAAATGCTTTTTTTATCGCATCTACATAATCAAGTTTTTCCCAAGGGAATAATTCAACTTTCACTTTCAATTCATTTTTTTTCCCTTTATTAAAAATCTTATCCACCTTTTTTGATTCCCGGCCCATGTGGCCGTAGGCAGCAGTTTCTGAATATATTGGACTGCGTAACTTGAAGCGCTCCTCAATAAAATAGGGACGCATATCAAAAATCTTTTCAATCTTCTTAGCAACCTCGCCATCAGAGATATTCAATTTGGCAGTGCCATAAGTGTTAACATATAACCCTACAGGTTTTGCTACCCCAATGGCGTAAGCCACCTGAACCAAAACCTCATCACAAAGACCTGCTGCAACCATATTTTTAGCAATATGTCGAGTGGCGTAAGCTGCCGAGCGGTCAACTTTAGAAGGATCCTTTCCTGAAAAGGCTCCTCCTCCATGCGCTCCTTTTCCTCCATAAGTATCCACAATAATTTTCCGACCAGTTAGACCAGTGTCTCCATGCGGCCCACCAATAACAAACTTGCCAGTTGGATTAACAAAATACTTAATGTCACTATTAAAAAGTTTATTTACCCGCTTAGGAAGTTTCTTCATTATGCGGGGCACCAGAATATTGATCACATCATCTTTAATCTTCTTCAGCATCACTGTGTCCTTGGCAAAATCATCGTGTTGCGTTGAAATCACAATGGCATCAATACGTTGAGGTTTGTTGTCATCACTGTATTCGATAGTTACCTGGGATTTTGC
>JAHEMS010000174.1 GCA_024643595.1 Bacteroidota bacterium | reverse complement strand
TAAAGCGATGAATAGGAACCTGCATTCATTTTAATTTTTTCAGCCTGGGATTGATCAAGGGAGGTTAAATCATGAGCCAGTACTGTTTTTATGCCCGGATACATTTCCTTTTGAAAGTAACATTCATCTTCTTTCTCCCATATTTTCGGCAAGCCAGCTACTGAGGGATGTTCGGGATCAATTACACATAATTTATATTTTTGAAATTTTGGATGCCATGCAAATGTTCCACCCAACATCATTTTAAACCATTTCCAGTTTCTCTCGGTGCCGACTGCAGAATGAATACCTACAAAACCCCCTCCCGCCTCCATGAAATGCCGAAAAGAACTACGCTGCATGTCATTATCGAATACGTTGTTATTGGTGCTCGTAAATATGACGATAGAATATTGTTTTAGATTCTGCTCCGTAAATACATTCGGATTATCCGACACATCGGCATCGAATCCCTTTTCTTTTGCCAACTTTTGAAAACATTTTACGGCATATGGTATATTCTCGTGAACGTAAAATGCGCTCCCTTTTTTGTCAAGACCAATTTCATTTTTTGTGTAGATCAGGACTTTGATGTTTTTCCAGTTTACCTTTCCCTGATCAGGAGACTGCGCAAATGAAATGAAGGGAAGTAAATAAGTGATTAAACAGAGCGCTTGAAATTTCATTATTGAATTACGGTAATTACATGTTCTGAGACTCCAGGTATCACCGGCCTGAAGTTCTTGATTTTTTTATTCTTTCGTCTAATTTGGCAAAAGCAATTATTGTATCGCTATTTGCCTTACTTTCATTCAATAAATAGGCCAATTCCATCGTTTGGTAGAATTTCCTAAGTTCTTCATTTTCTTTTAGCAGTAGTTCCACTATCAAAGACTCAGAAGTGGTAGCTTCCCCACATAAGTATTTGGCCAAAATGGACCACATTTCTTCGCGGACTGACATACTATTATAGACGGTAGGTTATCTGTCTTCCCTTACAAACCAATAGTGTTTTTATATGACAAGAGAACTGAATATTTTTTGTTGTAAAATTCAGGTGGCTGGACTGTCCATGCTTCAAAAGCAGATCCTAAAAGAACATGTCCGTCTTATCTTGAATGAAGAAAATATTGATATGTGCGACGTCTTCTTGCTGGCTTTTAAGAGTCTTTCAAAGCTTCATCCAATCGTTCCGCAATATATTGCCGTTCCAGTTGAGGAATACCTGAATTCCTCTCCTTTATTGCAGCATTGATTTTGGCCAGTTCCTCGGATTCTTCCGAAGCAAATCGAAACTCGATTGCCTTTAATAAGCTATCATAAGGACCTTTTGAGGAGATCAGTTTTACGAAAACAGGGGCCGTCTCTAATGCGATGAATAGTATTATGATGAACCATTCGGCCCACCACATGGCGTTATTTTGTTCAGTAAGGCGGCTCATTGCCTGAATTCTTGCAGCTGGACCATTTACGCTGGCGTTTTCAAGGGCACCTATCGAAGCGGTTAATAAAGAGTCATTTTTTTGGGCTCGCAGTTCTAACATAGAAATGCGTTCTTCATTTTTAGCCTGAAGATGGTTCAATTCATTTTCTACTTCCTCCGCGTTGGCTTTTTTTACTTTATAAATTGGACCGAGATTTTTCTGTCTGCTTCCCCCCGTGCCATCGGCTTCTTCTCTGGCGATGCGTAGTAAATCATCACGCTGTGATACTTTGGATTGTATCTCTTTTTTTAAGGAGGTGATTTCTGATTTTAAGCTATCCTGTGTTAAAATAAATCGGGACTTAACCTGTGCCTCCTGCCGGGCACGCTGCTGTTGGTCCATAATGATCAATTCTGCGTTGATCTCTTTTTCAAAGATTTTCAATTCCAGGGGCTTAGCGATGACAATAGAAATAAGAATGGCCAGTATAATTCGGGGCAAGGCCATAATAAATTCTCTATAAAATTTGCCTTCCTTACGCATGCTCGATACAATGAATCGATCAAGATTGAAGATCAGGAGTCCCCACAAAAGGCCACTGGCCGTTGTTATCCAGATATTATCGAAAACCGTGTACAGAGCATAACCTCCCGCTAATGCGGCAAATAATCCGGTGAAGAAAATAGTTGCACCAATGCCAACATACTTACTTTTTTCAGTAGGACATTTTTCAAGGGTGGCGATGTCTGCTCCAGCGCAAAGCCAGAAAAAGTAGGTTAGGTGTTGCATGTTTGGGCTAACGGCTGGTCAATTAATATATTGTGGATAAGTTAGACTCAATATACATGCCATCTCCAAAGTATGGCATTCAAGCAGGATTGGGATTGTTTGTAGGTGATGTATTGTACAATACCGAACATGGGAAGTGTCCGTATTTGATTTTTTTGTAGCAGGCAACTTCTTCAAAGTCATTTAAAAAGCAGCTATATAATACTATATTGCTTTTATATGTGCTGAGGTAAAGTTTATGCGAATAATAGGAGTATTTTTTTTTCTTGTGATGGCCTGCCGGCCTTCCAATCAGATCAGTGAGTTGGTTGGGGTACTTAATGAGCGACCACTTGAAGATACTGTCTGGATTTTAATTGAACTCAACGGTAATGCCATACCTCCCTCTGGTGATCAAAAAGAAATTTTTGTAATCTATCAGGGTAAGGAAAAAATGGCAAGAGGTTTTGCCGGATGTAATTCTTTTACCGGCTCCTATGTAAAAGACGGGTCATCGATTAGCGCTTTTTTAGCGGCTACCCGAATGTATTGTGAGCGAAAGATGGACGTGGAAACAGGGATCATGAACGTGTTAAGTGAAAAAACCAAGTACGAAATTAAGGGGAACCATTTGTTGCTGAAGGCTAACGGGAATGTGGTCGCGAAGTTCCTTGCGGAAATTAAAACAGAAGGATAAACCATCGGACTGATCGTTTACCTTAAATGGTTAATTACTATGAAACGATACCTTATTGTTTTTCTAATTGGCTTCACAAATTGTTTATCAGTGGGCCAAACATTAACTGATTCATTGGCGCTTGAAGCATTTATGGATGGCTTGATTAAAGCCCATATGGATGATAAGAATATAGCAGGCGCAACGTTGGCTATCGTTCACAACGGGAAAGTGGTCTTAAAGAAGGGGTATGGTTTTGCTGACATACAACGTCAATTACCTGTCAATCCTGATTCCACGCTGTTTAGGGTCGGTTCTATTTCAAAAATGTTCGTATGGACAAGCGTAATGCAATTAGTAGCCGATGGAAAGCTTGATTTGAATAAAGACGTTAATACCTACCTTAAGGACTTTCAAATTCCGGCAACCTATGATCAAGCGATCACCTTAAAACATTTGATGACTCACACCCCTGGGTTTGAGGATCATGTTTTGAATTTGTTTGCAAAAGATGAGACCTCTCTTAGACCTTTGGCGGATATACTGAAAGATGAACTTCCCTACAGAGTTCGTGCGCCTTATTCACAAGCATCATATTCTAATCATGGAACGGCTATCGCGGCACATATAGTTGAAGTGGTAAGTGGAATTTCTTTTTATGACTATGTACAACAAAAAATCATCGGTCCTTTGAAGATGTCGTCTACATCATTTGAACAGCCTCTGCCAGAAGGATTGAAAAAGTATATGTCATCAGGATATCGTGTTGAAAACAATATACTGAAGAAGCAAGGGTTTGAATTTGTTCCGCTTTACCCGGTGGGCGCAGCAAGCGCTTCTGCCGAAAGTATAACGCATCTCATGTTGGCTTTTTTGGGGAATGGGCAATATGAGGGGTACCAAATGCTCGACAGTGCCACTCTTGAATTCATGAAAGGAGTGGCCCACCAGCACCATCCCAACGTAAATCCGATGCGATATGGATTTATAGATGGCAGCCAGAACGGAGTAGCCGTAATTGGCCATGGGGGTGATACGTTTTGGTTTCATTCCATGATGGCATTACTTCCTGAACATCAAACAGGATTTTTCTTTTCTACCAATACCGACACCGGTGGAGGAATCGCTGTAAAGGTATTTGAGGAATTTATGGATCAATATTTTCCTGATCAAAGACCATTGCCAAAACCCCTAAAAGTTTCAAAACATTGGCTGGAGCAGTTTGCCGGTGAATATATTGGGAATCGCTATCCGGTTAAAGACCTAACTAAAATAAGCATGTTGTTTGGACGAATTCATGTAGCTGTGGAGGATTCAACGGGTCTTCGTATCACTTCCGATAATGAAAGCCATGTTTATGTGCCTATGGATAGCTCAACTTTCCGTGAGGAATTTAATTCAGACCGATTCGCCTTTGCAAAGGAAGACGGCCAAGTGAAGTATGCGTTTATTGGTTGGCTGCCCATTTTAGCTTTAGAAAAAGTGGTTGGAGTTGATCTGGCCTCAACTCATTATCTCGTCTTTTTAATAATAATCAGTGTATCCATGCTCACCGTAATGTATTGGCCATTGGTTTATTTTCTTCGAAAGAATTATCAGCGCCGGTTCACAGAAAGCCTTGCTATGCCATGGGCGGGAAAAATGATTGCCTGGATCAATTATTTTTTTCTGACGATATTTTTAGTGGGCCTCGCACTTTCCTTCAGTGACCCTTATGAAATTGTTTATGGCGTGCCCATGTCGTTAAAGGTATTATTGGTATTGCCATTTTTTATAATTATCACAACGATCGCCATGTGCTTTCTCCTTATTCGTTTATGGATGAACAGTCGTTACAGGTTGATCAATCGATTGTGTTATGGCGTCCTGTGCGTCATTAGCTGGTTAGCCATTTGGCAATTAAATTATTGGAATTTGATTGGATTTAATTATTAAGAGATTTTTATGAAAAAGATTTTACTATTGATGCTGTTGTTAAAAACAAGCGCAATTTTTTCTCAAAACTCAATCGTAATCAACGCGGATCTTGGAAAAGACAAAATAAGTAAACAGATCTATGGTCATTTTTCTGAGCACTTAGGTCGCTGTATTTATGGTGGTTTTTATGTGGGTGAGGGAAATACAAAAATTGCTAACACCCAAGGTGTGCGCAATGATGTGGTGGATGCGTTGAAGAAATTAAAAGTACCTAATCTACGCTGGCCAGGTGGATGTTTTGCGGATACCTATCACTGGAAAGATGGTGTAGGACCAAAAAAAGACCGACCAACAATGGTTAACACATGGTGGGGTGGTGTCACTGAAGACAACAGTTTTGGTACACACGATTTTTTAAACATGTGTGAGTTAATTGGTGCAGAACCTTACTTGTCGGCAAATGTTGGCAGTGGCACCGTGCAGGAAGTATCGGAGTGGATCCAATACACAAATTTTGGTGGTGTTAGCCCGATGTCGAAATGGCGCGGCGAGAATGGTCGCGAGAAACCGTGGGATGTTAAATATTGGGGAGTGGGTAATGAGGCATGGGGATGTGGTGGTAATATGACGCCTGAGTTTTATGCCAATATCTACCGGCAGTATGCCACCTTCATGACGGGCTGGACAAATGACAAAAAGATTTTTCGGATAGCATCCGGTGCCAGCTCATCGGATTACCATTGGACAGAAGTGTTGATGCGGGAGATTCCACACAACATGCTGGAAGGTGTGGCACTGCATCATTATTCAGTAATTGACTGGAATAAAAAAGGCTCTGCTAAAGATTTCAGCGAGGAGCAATACTTTCAAATCATGCAGCGTGCTTTGCTGATGGATGAATTGATAATCAAGCATTCAACTATAATGGATAAGTATGACCCTGATAAAAAAATCGCCTTGGTGGTCGATGAATGGGGCGGTTGGTATGATGTAGAAGCTGGAACCAATCCGGGTTTCTTATTCCAACAAAACACGATGCGCGATGCTATCCTGGCCGGGGCTACGTTGAATATATTCCACAACCACAGTGATCGCGTTCGTATGGCTAACCTGGCACAAACTGTGAATGTATTGCAAGCTGTCATTCTGACCGAAGGAGAAAAGATGTTGCTAACGCCCACCTACCATGTTATGGAAATGTACAATGTCCACCAGGATGCAACTTTATTGCCGCTGAATTTGAAGACTAATGAATATGCATTTGGAAATGAAAAATTACCAGCCATTTCGGCATCCGCTTCCCGAGACGAAAAAGGAGTAACACATATATCGCTGGTAAATATTGATGCTAAAAATAATCAGGAAATTGCGATAGAATTACGTGGTGTCAGATTTACCTCCGTAACGGGTCGAATTTTAAATGGCGAGAAACTGCAAGACCATAATTCGTTTGAATCGCCCCAGCAAATAAAGCCGTCTGTATTTAAGCAAGCGACCATAAGTGGCACTACTTTGAAAGTCACGATGCCAGCGCATTCTGTTGTTGTGCTGGAGTTGAAGTAAAACTATTATCGATGTGCGTTTACTCAATACGATCCCTGGATCGCTTGATATTTTTCAATTCGTAAAGCTACATTCTCTCGGATGTTCATATAGAATAAATTCATATCGCCTCGATGCCAGGTTTTTGTCCTTAAGAAAATGCGACCTTTCACATAGGGTTTATTAATCCAAAGAATATGCTGATGATTTTGGGCATCCACGGGATGGGGGATAAACGTAAAATGAAGCCCAACTCCACCAGTATTCAATTCCTTTCCAGCATATGCTTCACTTGAACTCCACAACAATGGATTAGTTGAAAGAGATCCTTTGAAATAGCGATCATAGCTGTCAGGAAAATAACCTTTAGCAAAGGTATTCCATGAAGCCCATACTCCTGCTTCATATGGATTTTCAGTAGGATGAATATGCTTAAAAGTATCGGGCTTAATGGCGCGACCAACCAGGTAGGCAACAACTAATTTTTTTTGAAGTTCTTTGCCATCAAAATATTCTTTCAACAAACGTTCCGCATGAACACTTCCCTGGCTATGTGCGGCAATAACGATGGGGCGTCCCTGATTGAAATTTTCCAGATAAAATTCAAACGCGGCTTTCACATCGGTATACGCGAGTTCAAGGGCTTGTTTGGCATCATCCCGGTTAGGCGTCAGAAAGGAATAATAATGTGCTTGACGATAATATGGAGCATACACCCGGCATGACCCGTTGAAAATGCTGGCCTGATTCAATATTGTACTGAGTTGCGTAGTACGATTTAACGCTGCATCGTTGATATCTGCATTCCATTGGAAGTCATTGACTGGCGCCTGAGTGAATGTGGTCGGATGTATAAAAAAAACATCAACGGCGGCTTGATCTTGCAAATTCTGAAGACCTGATTTTTTTGGAATGCTATCGGCCGCATCAACTTTGTTAGGTAATGATGCCCAGTTTGCAGTA
>JAHEMS010000173.1 GCA_024643595.1 Bacteroidota bacterium | reverse complement strand
GTAGCCCCCAGGTGCAATCGCTTACCCCTATTACAGGTTGAAGCCAATTCGAATAAAGCATCGTGCCTTCAAACATTTTAAGGCTATAATCATAATTACGAATCAGCGAATTACCATCACGCGTCCAAGCTACCTGGGAACATCCCGACATATAGGAGGGAGGACAATACATACTTAAAAAACGAGCCTCCAAGTCACCACCTCCGGCAAGGGTAACCAATTGCTCATATACCGGCATCAGTTCAGGCATTGTTTGCTGAAGCCAGTAATGAGAAGTGACATACCCTTTTCTTGTAAAGTACCCTTCCGATAAAAACCAGATTTTATAATGCGGCCATGTTCTTTCAAACAAGGCTTTCCATTTTTCACCAGGCTTATCTTCTTGAACAAAATCGAACGAAAGGGGCATGAAGGTTAAATCATTTTAAATCCACCAATTTCTGTTACTTCCAGCTTGCCAGCACTTGGTACGTATGGTTTTGCTTTATACATTCCTTTGATTGCGTTGATCCATTGAATGGCACGAGGTTTCAATTCAAAATCGTCCGTCATCATACGACCGCGCATCACCAGGATGCCCATATCGGCACCTTCGTAAAAGTAATCATCTTTGCGACTAATGCGCAAAAAGAAAGCTTCGTCTAACGTTTCAACAGCTCTGCGATGCGTGTCCATTCTTGAATAGTTAACACTTCCATCATCGAGCATTTTGTAAATACCAGAACGTGGAGCTTCGGTAATTACCTGCACTTGCTTATTCGTGTATTTGATAACGAGTTGGCCCCAGGAATCAATATTTTCAGCTTTGAACCAACGGTTGTTAATATCATTTACATTTATTTTATACGGCTGATTCATCCATTCCATCATGTGGAATAAAAATAGGGGCATATCCGATAAAGCAAACACTGCGTGGTTTGTAATTGAACTGGCTCCTGTAATACGAGGGTTGAGTTCACCCAGATATACTTTTTGCGTATCCTGATCGATCAAAAAATCCAATTCAAAATACCCCTTGTATCCTTCTTTG
Source organism: Bacteroidota bacterium (assembly GCA_024643595.1). Taxonomy (GTDB): domain Bacteria; phylum Bacteroidota; class Bacteroidia; order Cytophagales; family Cyclobacteriaceae; genus ELB16-189. Next base: position 6,257 of record JAHEMS010000173.1, on the reverse strand, counting down.
CGCAATTGATTTCCGAACTGTTTGGTGTATTTTCTCGCTTGTGCCCGAATTGCTGGTGTAAAAGCTTCAGCAAAGATTTCATTACCACACCACCCTCCTTTATAGGGAGTTAATTCTTTAAACCCGACCAATTCGGTCATCAGTGGGGCTACGATGGTTCCATGTTGTGTTACGCATGCTTCTATGGCCGATCCTTTGCAATTTATACGCTTCATGATTTTTACTTCCTTCTCCTTTACAATTTCGTCCGCATACTTACTCCACTCTGCTTCGTTGGAGATGAAGAAGGTAGTATGCCCTGAATCGCCAAACGGAGTTTGAATGACCAGGTCGGTACCCAACTTCTTTTTTGTTAATGTATTGAGGTGCTGATAGCTTTTTACTTTTGATAGAATGTAGGGAACACATGGTACACCGGCTTTTTCAGCAATCCGGTTCGTGTTTACCTTATTGTCTAAATGATTTCTCATTTTGGCTGAAGGGAAGCATACTTCAAGCCCCAGACGCCTGGCTAACTTTTCCGTATGGCTGTCAAACATGAGCATGAGCGCTTTTCCCTTTCCGCCACGTTGTTTGATGTAGTCAGCTACTTCTTTATGTTCCAATAAATAATTGTTAATGTGTTCAATGCTTTCAAATTCTTCGTGGGGCATCTCTTCCTTTGGGGAAAAGACATTTGGATGCAATCCATCAAAGCATTCGATATAGCAAATGAATTTGAATCCTTTGATCCACTCATCGGCACCTAACAGATTGAAGTTGGTAGCGCTGATAAAATAAATGGGCGTTTCGTTTCTATAAAAAAATCTGCGGATATCAGATATTCCATTTAGTACTTTGTACTTTGATGATTTCGCAAGTTGCGTCTTTCCTGCTTTTCTGGATGTTGTTATAGTGTTTGACTTTTTTACCGTCTTTTTAGTTTTCTTTGGAGTTAACTTCATGGGTATAGTTGGTTAGCGTTATTTAAATTTTTCCAGGATCAGGTAATCACGATCTTCTTTGGATTTTGTTTTTCGGCTTTGGTGTGAGCTTATCCAAAAGATTATACCCAGAAGACATAATCCTAATAAGATGGCCCACTCTAATGGCCACTTCAATGCAGCCGGACTTCCGGGTAAGGTGATGGCCAATAAAATGAGTGTTGAACCACCTATGGCAACATAACCTGTCCATTTTCCACCGGGAGCCTTATAAGGACGTAGCTGATCTGGAAATGATTTTTTTAATTTCAGATAGGAAAAAGAGACACCCAGAAAAGCCGCAGCAATACAAAATGATCCAACATCAACAAAGGCGATCATTGCGCCTCTTCCAAGTAACGTTGACAATAAGGTGATGACGCCACTAAAGAGTACTGCAAGATAAGGTGTCTTATATTTTGCATGTGATTTCCCAAGTGTTGGGGCTATGATGCTGCCCCTCCCCATAGCAAACAGCACTCTTGATCCGGCAAGAAAAAAACCATTCCAGCTAGTGAGTAAGCCAATTAATATGGCAATAAGAATTCCATTGACTAAAAATTCTGATTCAAAAGCAACCTCAAAAGCACTTGCGGTAAACAATTCTTTTTCCGTTAGCAATGTCCAATCGGCTACCATGGATGTGCTAACTATTAAAAGAATATAAAACCCTACGGCCGCAATTATAGAAACTAAAATCAGCAAGCCAATCATGCGGTATGTCACATTTTCTTTTGCTTCTTCAGCCCCCTGGGGGATGGTGTCAAATCCTACCAGCCAAAAAGGTACAGTGGCAAATACGCTTATTATTCCAGCGCCTATCTCTGCTGAAGAAGTTCCAATGAATAATGGTTGAAGATTACTAACCTTGCCGTTCCAGAACCCTACGATGACAACGGCGAGTACGATCATTAAAAAAATTATCGTGAGATAAATTTGAAACCGCATGGAATTTTGCACGCCAACATAATTGATATAGGTAATGATTGAAACAAAGAAGAGGGCAAGCAATAAATGAGACCCATAGATGGTATCTCCATTAATTGCGTATAGTGGCCACTGATCAATGGAAGGGAGAATATAACTGATGATTTTTCCAACGGAGATCGCTTCAAACGCAGATACCGATAAATATCCAAACGAAAGAAACCAGCCTACCAGAAAAGAGTGACCTGTTCCGAATGCTTTGTATGCATAAGCAACTTCCCCGCCGGATAACGGCAGCATGGCTGTAACTTCGGCATAACAGAAACCGATAAACAACATGAGTAGTCCTCCAATGCTAAATGCAATGGCCGCTCCCAATGGGCCTGCTGATTTTAACCAGGGACCCATGGCTGTTACCCAGCCTACGCCAATCATGGCGCCAAATGCGAGGCAAAAAAAACCGAGTCGGCTGATCCCCTTTTTTAGTTCAGCCCGATTAGATTGCGGTTCAATATTCATTCAATTACTTATGGGATTTGGAGGTCATTGTTTTTATTTTTTTTCCATTGCCCATTCCTCCCATGACCGATGTGCCCATCAGTGCGGTACCCGATTGTTGTCTGTTGAGGGCTGCCTCTGTAAAAACACGCAATCCAAGATCCGGTCGGTAACCATGTATTTCTTTTACATCCAGTACTTGTAAAAAGTCCAGGATTTCTTTGGTCATTACTTGACCAGGAACAAGAACGGGAAAACCAGGTGGATAAGGTATAATGAAGGCGGCACTAACCAGTTCTTTACCATCTTCAATAAGTTTACTGCAAGCTTCAAGTTTTACGTATTCACATTTCGATTCCTGATAGGCAAGAAAGTATGCTTCGCGCATGCGGCCACCGGGTATACCGGCTACGGCCCTGAACGAATCATGAAAGTAACTGAAGTCAGGAAGTGGAGGTGCTTCTTCGGTCAATGAATACAGTTTGTCTTGCATGATCCGGTCTTCTTCCTGGTTGAGTGAATCAAACTGGGTGTCGATTTGTTCTGCGATTTTTAATAGCGTGCTGAAAAGATAGCTTACGGAACTTCGGGTCGTGCCAATGTTCGTCATAAACAGGACTGTGTTTCGGGATGTCTTATTAACCTGAATATGAAACTGATCCATCAGGTATTTATTTTTGAATGTATCACCGTCCACCCCGGTATTGCCCACGTGCAGGTTAATTTTTGTTGGATCCAAAACAAATTCGTCATGACGCCAAGCTTCTTCTGATGGCTGCCAGCCCGTATCCGGATGATAATATTGAGTAAGGCCTGACTGACGATGTTGTGCGGGGATCAAATCAGCTATGGTAAGTATTTTGAAATATTTTTTGAGTTTGGGATGTTCCTCAATCTTAGATCTCAGGAGCATTGCCATCTCAACGCTTTTTTCTACCAATTCATAACCTTCAAAGATTACTTGTCTTCTCCCGATATCAAGTGATGCCAGAATTTGATAATTAGCGGACGTTGATGTGTGCGTCATGTAGGCTTCATGAAACGAGGTTTCGGCTTTGCGTTCAAATTCTTCATCGTAGATATGGATCATGGAACCTTGCCTAAGTGATGAAAGTGTTTTATGTGTTGACTGTGTAGCGTATACCCGAATCTTCACTAATTCTGGGTTTGGTAATGATGGTAATTCATTTTCACCTCTTTCCTTAATGTCTATTAGGTGTTTTCTGTATTGCTCTTTGTATTCTTCCGTTTTGTATTTTTTAAAAAGCTTGTCGGCTACATACATCGCCGTCCGTTGCCGGTAGGTTGGAGAAAATGCTGCGAACGCAAACCACGCTTCATCCCATAGAAAGATGATGTCAGGTTTAATGGCCAGTACTTCTTCCATCACCCGTTCTACATTGTAGATCAGCCCATCAAATGTGCAATTGGTGAGCAGCAGCATTTTTACGCGGTCTAACCGGCCAGCCCGCTTTAATGTTAAAAGCCTTTCTTTTATTTCTGATAGAGGTACTGCTCCATACATCGAATATTTTTGTAAGGGATAGGAATCGAGATAGGTTACATATGCCCCAGAGAGTACCATTCCGTAATGATGAGATTTGTGACAGTCTCTATCAATGAGCACTACATTATCGGGTTCAACTAATGCCTGCAACACAATTTTATTAGATGTTGAAGTGCCATTGGTTGAAAAATACGTGCGCTTAGAACCAAATGCTTTTGCTGCTAACTCTTGCGCCTTTTTTAAAGGTCCGGTTGGTTGAAGTAAAGAGTCAAGGCCACCGGTCGTGGAGGACGTTTCCGCCAGAAATAGGTTGCGACCATAAAATTCACCAAAGTCGTCAATCCAGTTGGACTTAAATATGGAATTGCCTCTGCTAATTGGCATGGCATGAAAAACGCCAGTGGGCTGTTGACTGTATTCTTTTAAGGCGGTATAAAAAGGTGTTTCATACCGATCCTTCACTCCGCGTATTATACTTAGATGAAGTTCCTGGGCATCTTCTTTCCGATAAAAGATACGTTGAAAGATTTTTAAAGAAACATCCTGTAAATTCTGAACGGGTTTATCCGTGATGTAATAGATATCAATTTCAGGACGAAGTTGCCGAATGGCTTGCCCAAGCATTATGCCCAGCTCATATTCCGGATATTCATCATGATTTTCATTAAGCAAGTTGGTGACGAAAGGCTTTAAGGCTTCATTGATATTTTTTGATTGGTAGGGAATTTCATTTCGGACGATACATGCCTGAATATTGGGATTTGCCTTAAGGGCGAGCAGTGCATCCTGAAAAGATTTCGCATATACGATCTGGTAGATAAAGTTTTCATGTGGGTCAAGGACGTCATTTATTTTTTTTGTGATTACTTGTTCATCATGACGAGAAATACTATCTACAAAAAGAACTTCAAAATATCTTTTCTTTGACTTTATGGTGGAGGTTGCTTTGTTTTCTTTCTTTCTCAATAATGACGCAAACGATAAAATATCAGGATTTTGCCGATAGTCTTCGCTTACCAGCAATCGCAGGATTTCCTTTATGGAATTGTGCAGTATTTGAAATTCGTCATGCCGGATAAATCCCGTTAAAGATTCCATTATATCTACTCCTGGAAACGCGAAGTATTGTTCGACCTCCTGCAGGTTTTTGATGGCTTGCAACATATGGCTCTTCCCGGCCTGTTGCTCAGCTTTATTTTTTTTAGATAGACGGTAAGAACTCAATTTTAACTCGGTCCAGAGTTCTGTTCTGAGTTGACCTATATTATAGAATTGTCCGGATTTTTGTTTCGCCTTATTCATTGGTTGATCTCGTAATTAGTAGTGAGTATTGATGATTTGCTGATTTATTAGTTTTTGGAATGAAGGGCCAATCGATTCCCTTCGGTATCGATAAACAACGCGAAGTATCCCACCATTTCATTAATCAGTGTTTTATCCATGATAATACGCCCACCGGCCATTTCAATTTTTGATAATACTATGTTCAGATCTTTACCTCCATTGAGATAGAGGAGTGGCCCTGTTGTATTTGGAATACATCCTTCTCCTCGCACAATGGCCCCGCCGATTCCACTTTTCGCAGGGAAAAAGCCCATCGCGTATCCATTAATTTCAGAGGTCTCCATGGTAATTGAATATATCATATTGTAAAAAGCAACGGCACGGTCGAAGTTATAAGCAGGTATCTCAAACCAGTTAACATAGTGTTTTAAATTCAATGGCTTTTCTTTCTTCACCTGTTTTACTGATGTCTTCATATTTTATCAATTTAAGTTTATAAGTTATTTAATTTATTCATCCACGAGTCCGGCACTGAAGGAGGTTCTTCAGTTTGAAGCACTTTTTTGATTTGTTCAAATCGTGTTGGTTTATTTAATTTTCCGAGGGTATCCAGGTATGGGGTTTTAGCGCCTGGCTGATAGATCTCAAAATTAACTTTCCGGTCCCGAAAACTTTTAAGAGGTTGCCCAAGTCGGAGTACGCCCATTTCACGACTTCGCTTTACCCGCTCCACATCGATTTCGATGGGAATTAATTCTTCACCGGTGCTGGCTTGATGAAGCACCCTTCCATCCGGACCACAAATAAGTGAGCGGCCTGTTCCGCCATCACCTAGTCCATTAATGTCAAATACAAAACATTGATTGGTAGCGGCGGTAGCCTGCACCAGGGCAAGTTCGATATCTCTGTCAATCGTAGCTGTGAGTGTGGGATGTAGAATTACTTCTACTCCATTTACGGCCAGGGTTCGGGATGTTTCAGGGAACCACATGTCGTAGCAAATGGATAAACCAAAACGACCGATCTGAGGAACATCGAAAATTAGAAATTCATTGCCACCGGTTACGCCTACTTCGTAC
>JAHEMS010000559.1 GCA_024643595.1 Bacteroidota bacterium | reverse complement strand
CTCCGATATGGACACGGATGGATAATGGAAAAACCAGCGTGATGACTGCGATAATTAAGCAAGATGAGTTGATAAAAAAGCCAATGCCGCAAAAAAAGAAAAAGTAATTAGGGCTTTTAGAAAAGACTATTCAAGCTGTGGCAGAATTCTCTACTAAATTTAATTAATTATTTTCTTTACCGCATTTCTATAGGCAGACGGACTTTTACCCGTAAAAATTTTAAATGCTTTATTGAAGTGAGAAAAGTTATTAAATCCACTGGCCAGGCAAATTTCTGTGATACTGGTAGTTTCTTCAGAAAGTAATTTTGATGCATGTACGAGTCGGTATTCGTTAACGAATTGTGTGAAATTTTTTCCAGCTTTTCGTTTGAAGAATCGACAAAATGAGGGAATCGTCATGTGGGTTAGGTCTGCTACTTCCTCCAGTGTAATGGCCTGTTGAAAATTCTTCCTTACATAACTATAGATGGTATTCATTCGGGCATTGTCTTGCGGGCTTACTTCGAGTATGATCCCTTCACTATTCAATATTGTATACTGATTACAGATGGATAAATCGTATAAAATTTCTAGTAAACTTAATAACCGTTTATACGGATCAACCCACGGAAGTTCTTCTAACTTCTTACCAATTGCTTCTTTTCGCTGGCCTTGAAAAGTAATGCCCATTTTTGCTTTCTCAAATAGTTGTTTGACGGCCTGCATTTCGGGGAGTCCAAGAAAATGTTCTCCAAGAAAATCAGGTTTCATTTGCACAATAGTTTCAGAGCGATTGCCCGTGAGCCGATCGGTAAAACCAGCATGGGGTAAGTTGGAACCGATGAGCATCAGATCGCCATCATTAAAATAAGAAAGGTGGTGACCAACATGTCTCCTTCCACTTCCCCCGTTAATGTAAACCAATTCAAGTTCTGGGTGGAAATGCCATACAGGAACACGATTCTGAATTTTCTTATTAAACTGATTGATGAAGAAAGAACTACCAATAGAAGGTTGAATATTTTCAAATTCCGCTTTTGATTTTTTATTCGTCATGGGTCAAAATTTCATTTCTACGTATAGAATCGGGATAATCCGCACTAGGCTGTAAGTATACTAATCAAATTATATGCAATATTACCTATAAAATATTACATATAAATTACGTGGGGTAATTTAGAACATATTGTTGAAAATTAATGTGTAGCTGGCGTGGTTTTCCTGCCATAGATTTGCAGTATAATAATTGAAAAACGAACTCAACATTAAACCTAATGAATATGAAAAGTCTTGTAATGAATGTAATCGCAGTTGTTTTGCTAGTGGTATCAGCAACGATTGTAGCTGCGGCTGAAGTCCCGGTAAAAATTAAAGTAGCCGGAGAGAAAAGTATTGAGCTTTCTTTGGGCGAAATCTCTGGTAAAGTTTGGATCTCCTTTAAAGATCAAAATGGAAATGTTTTCTACACCAAGAAAATCAAAGACCTATCATCCTATACAGTAAAGTATGACCTTGCAGCATTTCCGGATGGGGAATACCAACTAGAATTGCATGGTTCCGAGCAAACATTAAATATTCCGGTTACTATCTCCAAAGGAATATTGGTCTTAAAAGAAGCGATTGTTTCAGCCCCTATTGTAGCGAACAATGGAAATGTTGTAGCGGTTAAACTTTCTGGCGACACAAAAAATGCTTGGAACATAATGATCAAGAATACGGCAGGCGATTTGATCTTCATAGAAACAGTAGAGAACAGTTCAAATGCTCAACGAAAATATGATTTGTCAAATTTGAATGCGGGTGAATACACACTTCAATTTAGCACAGCAGGGAATTCATTTTCACATCAGGTGATGGTAAAGAATTAATCTATAGTTGGTACACGATTAAGTTTGGTTAGAGGGTAGCATGGAGATGTTGCCCTCATTTTTTTTATTAAAGCTGAATTAACTTTCAGTATTCATATCTTTAGTGGAAAGTTGTATACCATCGTGGATCAATCATTAAAAGAATTTCTAGAAGAAAAAGTGCTGCTGTATAACCAGCCGGGCTTTATCGAGA
>JAHEMS010000172.1:2261-7379 GCA_024643595.1 Bacteroidota bacterium | reverse complement strand
GCCAGACTGACTTTCTGATTCGATTTAAAGACAGCCAACAGAATGCTGATTTTACGATGCCTATAAATGTGTATTGTACGTACCTTATTAATCGTCATTTATTTCCATTTGTTCAATTGGGAGTAGTGAATTCATGGAGTGATGTTACCCATCAATCATATTCTTTTGGGGGAGGCTTTCAATACCAGGTTAATACGATGTTCAATATAAACGCTTTTTATAGTGATGTTTTTGTCGGCAAAAACAGCAACCACTGGAATACTTTTAATCTGGGCATTCGCGTTGTTCTATGATGATAGCCGCCTGATTTCAAAAAAAAGAATGATTAACAAAATTTATTGAATTATTTTGATACCAATAGGGGGATAGCTCTCCCTGATTGTCATACGGGTATATAAAATTAAAAAATTATGAAAACCCGTTTATTAGTTACGCTTTTAGGTATTGTCTGCATACTTAGTACAGCTGCTGCCCAAGAGGTTCAGTCCATTTTTGGTAAAGGAAAGTCCACTGGAGGATATGGGGCCATTTCCAATAAGTTCACTTATATAGGGGGTGAATTTGCAAATATCAGTGAAGTATATGGAGGGGTGTTAATTAACCAAAGATGGATGGTAGGGCTTGCCTTCGCAGGTTCAACCAATGATATCCGAGTGCCGATGGAGTTTAGTGTCGATCCTGTTAATCCTATGACCTATCAATATGGCCAGGGGGGTCTAATGGTGGAACGAGTTTTTTATTCGAACAGACCTGTTCATTTCGTTTTAAATATGTTTAGTGGTGTTGGATTCACGGCTCAGTATAATCGTAATCAATGGTATGATTATAATTATCACAACACGGCAGCTATTCACGATGAAAATTGGTTTTATGTACTTGAACCGGGTGCCCAACTGGAGATGAATCTATTCCGTTGGATGCGCTTGAGCCCAGGTGTTTCTTATCGTAAAACGTATGGTAGTGATGGGTTGGGTCTTACTGATAGTAACCTAAGTGACTGGACCTACAGTGTTACGCTCAAGTTTGGTGGTTTTGGAAAGCGCTGGAGCAATCATAACCAGCATGACGACCAGCAGAACTAAATAGCTTTAAAGTGGTTTATAAGTGGATAACTTGCACAGATAAACTCCTTATAATAATGAAATGGCTTGATGTTTTGCAGTATGCTAAGAATGGCAATCTAACGCCACCTCAAAGGGTAGAAAAAAGTGAAGAAGAGTGGAAGGCCCTTCTAACGGAAGATGAATATGAAGTAACCCGAATGAAAGGAACCGAGCGAGCGTTTACCGGTGAATATTGTGAAGCACATGAACCGGGATTATATGCCTGCCGCTGCTGCGGAACTACTCTTTTTGATTCACGCACAAAATTTGATTCACGCACAGGATGGCCCAGTTTCAACACTTCAGTGGAACCAAATGTAATTAAGTACACAAGAGATAATAGTTATGGTATGACCCGCATTGAGGTAGAATGTAATGTATGCGATGGTCACTTAGGACATGTTTTCCCTGATGGCCCACCGCCAACTGGGCTGAGATTTTGCATTAATTCTGTCTCCCTGAAATTGGTGAAATAGTCATTATGAATTGAAAAAGCAGTGTGCATAACTTGGTGGAAAAGTTGTGCGTTTCTTTTTTAACAAATGTTTTGTGTTTCTATTTTCTGAATATATCTTCATAACACTAATTCAAATATTGAATAGTTGATCAGGTAATCGCGTAAAACAAAAAGTTATTTTCTACGGAAAGTGATAATAAAAAAATCGCGGTTATGGATTGCTTGCACGAGAAGGGTCCTTTAGGAAAACCGGGCGTGTATTTGAAGCCGAAATCGAAAGTTGCAATACGATTGAAGTAGGTTTTAATTAGTCAGCGTTGGATTAGGGTTGCTCAGTAACTACGGTTATTGATCAGCAAGACGGGGGTAAATCAAGCAATTGAATTACTCCCGTTTTTATTTCTCCATTTCTCAATCAACGTAACGGGCCTATTTTAGAACTTTTTTATCCTGCCCGTCATCTCAGACATCGATGCTAATTTTCCTTCTAATTTCCCAAGCAACTAATAATATTCCGAATGCTGCAAAACTACCTTAAAATCGCTATACGCTCCCTTTGGAGTAATAAAATCCATTCTTTGATCAACGTACTGGGACTTGGTCTTGGAGTGGCATGTTGCATTTTGATTGCTTTGTTTGTACGTGATGAATGGACATTTGATAAATTTCATGCTAAGGCAGACCAAATTTATCGCGTATATGTGCGTGAGGATTGGGGCGAAAACCAGCAGTTTTTTAATACGATTACACCTCTGCCAATGGGGCCTGCCTTAAAAGATAATTTTCCCGAAGTAGTAGCTCAGGTAAGAATAAACCCGGTCGGATCTCAGATCAAAATAGGTGACTACCGGTTTAATGAGCAGGTCGTTATTGCCGGCCAGGATTTCTTCGATGTTTTTGATTTTGAATTGATTGAAGGAGATCGCTATGCCTTGCACAGTCAGAGCAGCGTGGTGATCACCGAACGAATGGCTAAGAAATTTTTTGGAGAAGTAAATCCTATCGACAAAGTCTTATCCCTTCAACTGGGAGAGAATTTTGAAGAATTTACCGTGAAGGCGGTAACCAGTGACGTACCTACAAATTCAAGTATTCAGTACGATATTTTAATTTCTGATTTGAATTTGAATAAGGTCTTCGATGAATTCACCATTACTTCCGCATGGTTTAATATTAATCCGGAGACCTATATTTTACTTCAGCCAGGCACTGATCCAAAATCAATTGAGGTTAAATTTCCAACCGTCTTTAAGACCCTATTAGGTGAAGAGGATTTTAAACAAAGTAACTATGCGCCTGGGTTACAACCGATAACGGATATGCATCTTAATACGGATTATCCGGCAGGTATTGCTCCTGTTAGTAATCAACGATACAGTTATATTCTGGCAGCGATAGCTTTCCTAATATTGATAGTGGCCTGTATCAATTTTGTAACCTTATCGGTGGGAAGGTCTTTGAAACGGGGAAGAGAAGTTGGTATTCGAAAGGTAGTTGGGGCGCTTCGGGGTCAGTTAATCATGCAATTCATTGGCGAAGCGGTCATGGTGACCATGGTGTCTTTGCTCATCGGAGTATTTGCAGCACGGCTAAGTTTGCCTTTATTCAATGAATTAGCTGGAAAACTGTTGGGCTTTTCATGGAATGGATTTTTGCTTGCCATCTTGCTTTGCATGCTTTTTATCATTGGGCTTATTGCAGGAAGCTACCCTGCATTTGTGTTATCTTCTTTCAAGCCAATTTCGATTTTGAAAGGGGGTTTGCAGGCTGGCAGCAATAAACAGCAATTGCGAAAATGGTTGGTGGGTGTGCAATTAGTGCTTTCCATTTTTCTTGTTTCCAGCACGTTGATCATGAGCAGGCAATTAAATTATTTACAGAATAAAGACCTGGGATTCAATAAAGAACAATTGGCTGTAATCAAGTTGAATGTTCCACGGGAAGGACGGTTAACGGACCGTATCCAATCAGGTTTTGAAATAGCAGAGCATTTTAAAACCGAATTCAATAAGATGCCTGATATGATCAGTGCCTGTGCTTCTTCTCATGATTTTGGCAACGGCAATTGGACTAGCGTAGGTTATACCGATGAAATGGGAATATATCGCAATTTCAATTTGAATAGTGTGGATAACGAATATATCCCCACACTTAACATGGAATTGGTACAGGGAAGAAATTTTTCAGGCGATAACATATCCGATTCAAGGAGAGCTGTCATCGTGAATGAGTCATTCGTTAAAGATTATGGATGGAGTGATGCCATTGGAAAGAAAATTCCTGGTAAGAATTTTTTGGATCATGAAATTATAGGTGTCATAAAAGATTTTAATTATGCTTCGTTATACTCAAAAGTACAACCCCTGGTGCTTGTGCGGGAGCCAGTGATCATTTTGAGTGGGGTGCAAAATATAAGTATCGAAAGCAGCCCCATGCCAAAGTTAATTGTACGTCTTCGGCCAGGTAACATGAAAGCAACCATTGAACAAATCAAGGAAGTTTGGGAAAAGATTTCAAAAGGAGAGGAGTTTACTTTTTCATTTGTCGATCAGGCATTGGCCGCCCAATACCAAAGTGATCAGAATTTGGGCAAGATTGTTCGTATCGCCACCTTGCTGGCCATGTTTATTGGAAGTTTAGGTTTATATGGGTTAGCATCGCTGGCTATGCAAAACCGCACGAAAGAGATTTCTATTCGCAAAGTTATGGGCGCCACCGAACGATCGCTGCTGGTGTTGCTGACTAAGGATTACTTTTTCCTCATCACCATTTCATTGTTGCTATCAGTACCCATTACCTGGTACATGATGGAGAAGTGGTTAGAATCGTTTGAATATCGGGTTACCATAGGCTGGACCGTGTTTGCATGGGCAGGGATAATTTCATTGATCATTACGATTGCCACGGTTAGTTATCAGGCTATAAAGACAGCCTGGATGCATCCGGCGGAGACGCTTAAATACGAGTAATTCAGGTTTTACCTAGGTCAGATATTATTTCTTCGTCCTTATATATTATTGCAAAAAAAGTGTTTAGTTAATATAGTCAATTCAAATATGATTGGTAATTATTTCAAGGTAGCCATAAGAAATATTCAAAAGAGGAAACTATACTCGGTCATCAACACATTTGGATTGAGCGTTGGTATCGCTTTTTGCATGCTCATCTTTTTGTTCATTATGGACGAAAAAGGTTTTGATCAGTTTCATGAAAATAAATTGAGAATTTTTCGTATTGAAGAAAAAAGTTTTGATACCTGGGAACATGACACTGCCGACCCATATCGGAGATCGGCCTGGATACAAACTGGATTAAAACAAGTATTGAAAGATGAGCTACCAGAAGTAGTAAGGGCAACCCGTTATAACCACGGCGAGAGCGCTGTCTTTCGTTATGGTGAAAAAGTATTTACCGAAACACTTACCTACGTGGATGATGATTTCTTTTCCATGTTTTCATTCCGCCTTTTAAAAGGAAATTCTGATCGGTTGTTTAAAAACAATTCGGATATTGTCATTACACCGTCCATAGCTCAGAAATATTTCGGTGATGAAGACC
>JAHEMS010000172.1:0-2251 GCA_024643595.1 Bacteroidota bacterium | reverse complement strand
CTATTGGTAAATTAGTAATCATTGGATCGGAGATGGAAAGGTCTTATATGGTGGCAGGAGTGATTGATGCCCATCCGGCAAATTCAAGCATTCATTATCAGATCCTTTTACCGCAGGAAAATCGGTTCGGTTATGAACGAAACCTGACACGGTGGGGAAATTTCAATACACCTACGTTCGTCCAACTCAGACCGGATGCCGATCTCGTTTCATTTAAAGTCAATCTGGACAAGCTTGTGGAAAAGTATATGGGTGATCGATTAAAGGAATGGCGTGAGGAGTCGACTGTGCCTATACCCGCTGACGCGAAAATGTTTGAATATGAATATACCGCATTACCTGATTGGCATCTTAAAAAAGAAATCAGTTGGGATAATGTGAGTGATCCGAAGTATTCCGTGATCCTGAGTGGCATTGCACTATTGATTCTTGTGATCGCTTGTATCAATTACATATCATTGGCATTAACAACTTCCGCGTCGCGTAAAACGGAAGTAGGTATCCGTAAAGTGGTTGGCGCTCAACAAAATCAATTAGTGTATCAGTTTGGTTTTGAGTCTTTGTTATTGGCAATGATTTCCCTTTTTATTGGTTTCGGGTTGATGGTGCTCTTCCTTCCAGCCTTTAATCAGTTTACGAGCAAGGACATTGCATTATCTTCTGTAAGTCTATTGCAAATGGCGATTGTCAGTGCAGGATTAATGATGGCAGTAGGGCTGATTGCCGGAAGTTATCCTTCTTTATTTTTATCTCGTTTCAAACCTATCAACGCATTAAAGGGCGGATTTACCTCCAAACTTCAGGCCGGATTTACTAAGCCACTGGTCGTTTTACAGTTCGCATTGTCTGCATTTCTCATAATAAGTTCGGTAGTGATGTATAGGCAAATGAAGTATATCACCACCAAAGATCTTGGCTACAACCAAGACCAGATCATGGTAATCCCTACTCACGCAGGTTGGAATATAGAGGCCGACAAATTAGTCCAGCGCTTTCGCAACAACGCTCAACATGAGCCACTCATTACTGCAATTGCCGGAACCAGCAGTTCTTTCAATCGTGGATATTCACGGTATGGATATAAAATTAAGGATGAACAGAAGTCAGCTTATGTATACGCAGCCGATCCGTATTACATTCCAGCGATGGAGATTGAATTACTTCAGGGTAGGAATTTTGATGAAACTATTCCGTCTGATTCCAATGCGGTGATTATTAATGAATCATTGGTACGTGATATGAAGTGGACCGATCCACTCAACGAATATTTAAATTGGCGGGAAGATAGTGTAGGTCTTGGGTCTCCGGTAATTGGTGTTGTGAAAGACTATAATTTCCTTTCTTTGGAGAGAAGTGTTGAGCCTATGTTCTTATCCATGAACAAAGAAAATGTTGGTTATCTTACGACGATGCTTGTAAAAGTTTCATCTCAGGATCTTCAAACTGCAGTAGATAGGGTGAAGTCTATATGGAAGGAAACCAACCCTACTAAGCCATTTGATTATTCGTTCTTAGATGAAGATGTATCAAACCAATATGTTTCCTATCAACGATGGATGAATATTATGGGCTTAGCCACCGGTTTCGCGATTTTAATATCCAGTCTTGGCTTATTCGGTCTTTCAGGTATCAATGCAGTAAACCGAACCAAGGAGATTGGCATTCGCAAAGTGATGGGTGCAGAGCTATCCAACATCTTTGTTTTGCTCAATCGCCAGTACCTCTGGCTTTCCCTCATTGCCTACATGATAGCCATTCCATTTTCATGGTATGTAATGAATAAGTGGTTATCTGATTTTCAATTTAAAATCGGTATGGGTTGGCAGCTGTTTACTGTTAGTGCGCTGGTTGGTGTAGGCATTGCGCTGGTGACAGTCAGTTATCATGCCATCAAGGCAGCCCTTATCAATCCTGCGCAAACTTTGAAATATGAATAATTGATATTATTTCTCACTTGAGAATTATCATCTATCCTGGATTAATTTTTTTAACTTTTGTAGATCTGCGTTGCACTCACTTTTCAGTTTAATAATTGTTGCTTTTGCTTTTGGCGTATTCGATTGAATCCAGGGAATTAACACCTGCTTGTCATGCCAGCTGCCGATCAGGGCACTGCTTTCCATGAGGAACGAATCAATTTTGTGTTTCTTTTTTTTAACGGAAGTAAGGTAAATGATTTCTTTAATCAACTTGCGCAAAAGATGAAGATCGCTTTGTCTTAGGCGACCAGTTAGAAAGTTGTTTAATTCAT
>JAHEMS010000171.1 GCA_024643595.1 Bacteroidota bacterium | reverse complement strand
TCATCTTTCCAAAGTACTCAAAATCAATCCGAATCATTTCGAAGCCCTGTTCTGGAGTTATGCTATATATACATTGAATGGTAAGAACGAAGTGGTTGAGGACACCCTCCGCCAGATGGAGAATTGCGAGCCGCTTTCCCCGCTGGTAAAGCAAATGTTGCCAGGAATAAAAAGATTCTGGTCAGGCAGGGTTAAAGAATCTGTACCTTTTTTCAAGGAAGGCCAGGCAAAAGAGCCTGGGGGCTTTTATGATCTTCTTTATCCGCTTTCATTAGTAATTTCTGAGAACGTGATCCCTTCTGATGTACGGGAGGCTCCTACCGACCAGAGATCTTTTTTCACCACCATGTACCATGTCCTGGATTTGTTATACAATGGAAAGGTAGAAGAGGCCAATGAACTCATGACAACGGATTTATGTGATTTTATCAAAAGTGATTTCTCGTACGCTCATATGCAGGCCTTGATCTTTGCGGTGAATAACATGAAGGAGAAAACGCTGGAATGGTTAACCTATGCTGTGGATATGGGATTCTGTAATTACCCACTTATGAACTCTCCAAAGGATCCTATCAACCGCCTTCTGAAGGACACCATTGAATATCAGGATCTCCTCGATCGGGCAAAGCAAAGGTGGAAGGCTTTGTAAGTATTACGATCCTGTCGGAAGGTTTTCAACGCAGCAACGAAACCCAACCTTTCCTATTCTGCACGGGAATTACAGTTCTTGCTCAACGCCATATCGCATTGCCGCATTAAGTATATCAACATTAATGTCTTTAAGCGTTTTAAACCTAATGCAATACCCGGTCACGCTCGCCTTGCCTAATTTTTTTCCATACGTTTGAGCCAGGTATGCTTTATCCTTTATACCGAGGATATAGACAGAGATTCCGGTTTTGTTTGCGCTTATACCAATTTGAAACCACGCTTTAGTCTTTCCATTAGCATATTTTATAGTGCGAAATCCATATCCTATGGTAGGATTGGTAATAGGTTGATTTTCGCTGTTTTTACCATCATAGAACCAGAGCTTACAGGCCGGTAACATTTGAAGCGTGAGCTGATGCAATGCTAGCATGTCACTCCGTTTTGGTTCAGGCTGACTGGCCATAAACTTTTTGATTTGTTCTTCCACGTTCATATACAATATAAAGAGTTGTTTACTTTCCCTTTTCTAATCCTGCTTCATTTATAGTCATCACATTCATTCATTCCTTTTGAAGCAGTAACCTTGTTCATTGGGAGTCGCGCCAATTATATTTTATTTACCGTAAATAAATGGTAAGCACTGGTCTGTCAGTTGAAGATTGGCCGTGTCTACAAAACTTGCCACCTGAGGCCTTTGCTGGAGAGCAGTTTAATGCTTTTTGCTTTGGCTAGCCTTCGATTTCCTTACTTTACAAAGTACATGTCAATCATCCTTTTATCCTTAATTTCGATTTTCCCTCTGTATTCACATGCAATCTTTTCGTGAACCAAGCCATAGGTGTAAGCGGAAATATTGATTTTATCGGCTGCGCCTGCCTGTTCGACAGCGCTTGCAAGGTTGACTGTGTCACCATACAAATCAAATGAAAGATCCCTACTTCCAATAACCCCACCTATCACTTGTCCACTATGTATTCCAATGCGGGTATGCCATTTTATAGCTGACCTTAAATTTCTTTCCGTTAAATATTCCTGGATCTGCTGTGCCGCTGTCACAGCTGCAATGGCATGGTCTTGAGGCGCTATAATACCGGCAGCTGCCATGTAGGCATCTCCAATTATTTTGATCTTTGTAAGATTATTTTTCAGTATGATCTCATCGAAATTCGCAAATATGTCATTAAGTTCCGAAAGTATTTTTTTTGCTGGAAGAGTTGAAGTCAACGTTGTGAATCCAGAAAAATCAGTAAAGAGAATGGATGCTTCCTCGTATATTTTAGGTTCTGTTGCACCTGGCACAATAGTCTCGCCAACCGCTGAACGATCGGGGACAGAAGTGTGAATTTGCGTAAACAACAAATCGTTATCAAATTTGGCTAGGACTGCAGTTACTCTCATTAAATCGATAGCTACGGGCCCTCGAGGCGTGAGTAACTCAATAGATAAATCAGCAAACATTTCTGCCACAGATTCATTGATCTGATTGAAGTGCATGTCAAGTATTTCATAGGTTAATCCCTGTGGTATTTGTTTTGCTTGTTCATCCAGAAACCATTCCATATAATCTTTGCCGATATATTTTTCCGAGAGGGATGAGCCGTAGCCTCGAAAATTGGGATGAAAAAGGGTTAAGGCCGCTTTCAGTGAACGGGTTTCCGAAGAGGCAATGGCATCAAACAATTTAATGAACGCTTCTTTGGATTGCTTTTCGAGAGATTTCATTTTAATACGTAGGTATCCAGATGTGTGGTAAATTCCTTCTCAGCCGTTACATTATTCCAATATTCTATTTGGCTTCAAATTCCATAGTTTAATTTGTCGAATGATGCTCTACTTTTTTTAAGCTGGCCTATAACGTAAATGTAAAAACCGCTGGTATCATGTTGTAGCCCTGGCTGCTAAGCACCTATTTCAAATAAATTTCGCTCAACCTCAATCGCTGTACTTTAAAAATTTATCTCCTGTGTAAGCCTTATTATCATGGGTGGTAATAACTACCTTAGAACCACCTCCGGAAATCAACTCAAAACTTACCTTTGGAAATCCAATTCCAGCTTCAAAAGTGTTGTTACCAATATATTTAAGACTTGACATCAATTGTCCATTTCTTTTCATAAACAATAAATCATCATTCTTAATGAATTCAAGGATGCTATTTTCCATTTGATAAAGCCCTGTGATTTTCTTATAGACTTCTATATCGAGAGGAAATTCTTTGCTCATTACAACATCAAACCTGACTTCATTTTCACCGGCACCATTTTTAGCGATACTTAAGATTCTATTGACTGCTTGTGGCGACGAAGACCATGTGTCTTTGTCAATATATTTGTCGCCTTTAAAATACAACTGTGTTATTAAATCCTGTTGATTGGCAACAGAAACTCTCATATGAATATGAGCTGGTCGCCATGATGCCTCGTTAGTTGGGTTAGCTTTGTACGGTACGGGTACAATTGTTTTGAATTCATACCTGCCATTTGGGTGGGTTATTAATGCTCCTCTAAAATCATAATTATCAGAGGCGTTGTCGTAATGTTCATTTTCATCGCATTGCCAAATTTCTACAAGCGCATTATTCAATGGTGTTTTTCCATCATCCTTAAAAATTATTCCATTTAAGTTTAGTGGAGTTCCTTTCGAGTTGGATGGCATTATGTTACTTCTTATAGGCGCGCCGGGTCGGTAGAAGGGTCCAAGGATATCAGTTGTCGTTGGACTGTCTCCTACAAAACTTTTACCATTCCATTGTATGGCACCAAATGCGCTTATGCTCAGCGCGGTCAGGGACGACTGTTTGATAAAGGTTCTCCTTTTCATAATCGTTGAGTTAAATGATTTGTGAATTCCATTTGAAGATAACTTTTCTATATCCAGGATCAAAGTGCCGGGATTTGAAGCGCGTGACATCCACGTTTCAGTTTAGTGCTTTAGCCTGCTATTCGTTTTCTGAGATATACTTCAGCCCATCATAAAAACCTGAATATGGGACATGTCCAGCATTCTCATACGTTGAATATTTAAAGTTCATACGGTCGCCTAATATGGATTTCACTTTCTTAGAAAGATTGATCATTGATTGATGGATTTCCTTGTTGGGGTCTTCCGGGTCTGTCAAAGAGTTTGCAACAAATAATTTTTTCCCCTGGTAACTTTCTTTGTTTTGAAAAGCTTTTTCTGCCAATGCATCGAAATAAATATTCATGTCGGCAAACCAACCCGCACAATTGCCAATATAGTTGCTGAACAATTCCGGTTTTGCCAGAAATGCATACATGACAAACAATCCACTAAGCGATCTTCCTCGAATTGTTCGTACGCTACTGGTGCGATAATTTTTATCAATATATGGTATCAGCTCTTTTTCGATAAACGAAAGGAATTTCTCGGCTGCTGGATTTTTGACTTCGTAAGAAGGTGCGCTTAGTGGCATCATATCTCTGTCACGGTCGGTGTTTGAGATCGCTACTATAATCATATCTAAACGCAGATTGTAAGTGACCAAACGAGCATCTATGAGATTATTTTCAGTACCGTCTAATACCAGCAGGATGGGATATTTTTGATCTGAAGTATGATAACCCTTGGGAAGGGATACAATCAGATTTCTGGTCTCCTTCAATATTTTTGATTCAACACTGTCTCTTTGTCCTATTTTAATAGTTACATCTTGAGAATAACCAATACCTGATTTCAATAATCCCCAAAAGACAAATAATAAAAAATAGTTTCTCATGATAGATCTTGTTTTTCAATCGGGAAGCCAAAATGCAAATGACACTTTACCAACGGTCGTGTTGCTTACCCTTGACTCCCATATCGGCTCACTACCACGAAATATGGCGAACCGATTGATGTCAGAATCAACGATTACGCTGTCAGAAGGAGCAAACTTCTTTATTCCACCGAGAAATACCTTGAACCCATTGGGGGTGGGGAACATAAAACGCAGACGCTGGTGCTCTTTAAGATGGTTCCCAAGGAAATTCTCTACTGATGGGTCAAAGCTTCCAGACGATACTGAGCAAAACAAAAATCCAACTCCTTTAGATTCATTAGTCACAACAGCCGAGTCCACTCTTGCCGATAATTTATAGTTAAGGTTTTTAATGTAACTAGTAACGTCGGCGTCAACGGCATTTTGTGTTGTAATTACTATTCTTGCAAGGGCAACAACGAACAGGGCAACAATTACGAATACTGTCCACCTTTTCATACTTGTTATTTATCCGAAGTTATGTATTTAGTTTGAATTTGATGCTTGTATTTCTTTTCTGACTGCATCTCCCATACATTAAGGATTTGAATCATAAGACTCAGAACAAATTAATTCATCGAACTCCGGTATTCCAGGGGAGTCACGCCAACATGCTGCTTAAACAACCTGGTAAAGTGCTGAGGATATTTAAATCCTAATTCGTAGGCTACTTCGCTCACTGATTTATTTACTTCGAACATCCGCTGCTTAGCCACGTCAATTAATTTAAGCGTGATGTATTCAAGTGCTGATTTCCCAGTTTCCTTCTTTATAAGATCACCGAAATAATTTGCAGACAGATTTAGCTCACTTGCGCAATAAGCAACGGAAGGTAGACCTACTTCTTGCGGCTTGTCGGAAGAAAAGAAATGATTGAGTAACGTTTCAAATCTTTCAAGAATTCCTTTGTTGGCATTGTCTCTTGTTATGAACTGCCGATCATAAAAGCGAACGCAATAGTTCAAAAGTAATTCAATGTTCGTTGCGATTAATGTCTTGCTGTGCTTGTCAACGGCATGCTCTAATTCAAACTTTACCTTATCAAAACAATCTAAAACGAGTTGGCGTTCGCGATCCGAGATGTGCAGTGCTTCATTGAGCTCATAGCTGAAGAACGAGTATTGGTCAATGTTCCGCCCCAAGGAAGTTCCTTTTATCAAGTCAGGATGAAATATAACTCCATAGCCCTTTGGTTGGTACAACTCTACACTTTCCGCGCTGAGCATCTGCCCAGGGGCCAGAAAAATCAATGTTCCTTCCTGGTAATCGTACGTATTTTTTCCATACCGCAAATCTCCGCAGAGTACGTCTTTCAATAATACCAGATAGAACCCAAAATAGGTCTTGTGTAATCGTCTTGGATCAGCCTTCGAAAAGTCTATCACGCTGACAAGCGGATGCAGTGTTTCGTGATTGTTGAATGTGTTGTATTGACTTACCGTATCAAACTTCAATATCTTTTCCATATTGTCTTTGAATCTAGTTCCAATATTAAGGCATACAGATAGTATTTCAGCGACTTCCTATCAGAATCAGTAAAATTGGTTGGTAAATCAGTAATCTGTATAAGTACGGGGACTAAAATTGAGGGCAATTTTGCTTTGTAAAATTAATCTGGAACAAACTACAGACCCTTAATAACAATTTATGAAAGCTTCAATACTGGCAACATTCATTATTCTGGTAAATTCATTGGGGAGCTTTGCTCAACATCCTACTGAAAAGGAAATCCTTACCCTATCAAAAAGTAAATGGCAATGGATGGCTGATAAGAATGTTGAAAAGCTTGCCACCCTATTTCACGATAGATCAAAGTTTGTGCACATGAGTGGCACCTGGAAAAAGGATGAGGAGCTTGAAATCATCAAAAGCGGCAGTATCTGGTATAAGAATGCGGATGTTCACGATGTCTCAATAGAACTCTTTGACGATACTGCTATCGTTTGGAGCCGTATTACACTAACAGCAGAGGTTAGGGGTAATGATGTGGTTACCGAATTTACGGTAACTGAGGTCTATAAAAAACAAAATAAGGAGTGGAAATTGTTAGCCCTTACCTTTAGCAGCGTGCGGGACACTCATGTAATTAAGCATTAGGCGAAATGATTTCAGTATTTAGGCAAATGCTGCTGGGGTTTCTGCTTATGATTTCAATTTGTTCCTCCTGCCAAACGAAGGAATCAGATGCTGAAATGAAGCCAACCTTTAATCCTGAAAAAATTCTGATCGTTTATTTGTCACGAACAAATAACACCAAAGCGATTGCCGAGATCATCCACGAAAATGTTGGCGGTACACTCATGGCTTTGGAATTAAAAAAACCTTATCCTGAAGACTATAAAGCTATCGTTGAACAAGTGGTTAGAGAAAATGAAACTGGTTTCTTACCTCCATTGAAAACAAAGATTGAAAATATTGAAATGTACGAGGTAGTATTTGTAGGTTTTCCTACCTGGGGAATGCAATTACCGCCACCGATGAAAAGTTTTCTGAAGGAATACAATTTAAAAGGAAGAACGGTGATACCCTTCAATACGAATGCTGGCTATGGAATCGGAAACAGTTTTGAAACTGTAAAGCAGTTGTGCCCTAACAGTACACTTCTTGATGGTTTTTCCATAGAAGGAGGAATTGAAAGAGATGGGATTCTTTTTGTTATGGAGGGAGAAAAAGAAACGCAGGCACGCCATGAAGTGAAAAAATGGCTAAGAAAACTCAACATGATAAATCAGAAATAGATGATGTATGAATTTGCAAAAGTAATACACGAAGCATATGAAAAATCAAAATGAACTTATTGAAGTGGTTCCAACAGTTAAACTAAACAACGGAGTTGAAATGCCCATCCTTGGATTTGGGGTATTTCAAGTTCCTGATCCAGGTGAATGTGAGAGAAGTGTGTATGATGCGATTGAAACCGGGTATCGGTTAATTGACACCGCAGCATCCTATCTGAATGAAGAAGCCGTAG
>JAHEMS010000170.1 GCA_024643595.1 Bacteroidota bacterium | reverse complement strand
GTAGTAAAGGCGTAGCAAATCTTATTCTTCCTGTCATCACGAATATCCAACCAGACAGCGTAGAAGTTATCCTTACTATCGGCTGTCAGGCTCATCAACCCTTCAGGTGCAGAACCGGCAACATCATTTATTGGATTCTTTTTACTCCAAATTCCGCTTTGGTGCTCGAGAAGGAAAGTATGGATTGTTCCATTTTTATCAATGGCTGAAACGAGCGTATAATTCTTTGAGCTTGCAACCTGAGGTCCCCTTGACATTCCCAGGTGCATTTCTTTCACTTCTCCTACGAGCTTAATAGTACTAAAGGTAACTCCATTGTCTGTGGAGGTTGCACAGAATATTCGATCATCCAACCCATAAATGACTCTTATTGTGCCTGTTATATCAATGGTTATTTGTGGCTGGGCCCCATTTGCCAGCAGGTTTTCTTGTTTGATATCAGAGGAAGGATTAAGACAATGAAAAAGTAGGACAATGATGATTATGGCTTTCATGTTGCTAATTCAAATGGATGGATATTATATATAATTTGCTCAAAGCATAACGATGGTAATGAAAAACAGTATAGCACGATAGGCCTCCAACGCCACTTTCAAAAAAACAATCAAGAAAATAGATTTCAATATTAATCGCCAGCCGTGCTCATAGTAGTAGGTATATCCTGAACGAAGCACAAAATAGAGATTGGTAATTATGAAAATGACCGTTAATACAAACTCATCCAATAAACCGCCACCTCCAATAAGCCTGACCATGAGAGTCAGTACGATGGTATTGATAAATAGGTTGAAGCAAGCGAGTTCTATTGCATAGGTAACATGATCAGTAAAGTATTTGTTCTTTTTCCAGTACAGCACGTTGAGCGGAAGCGAAGAAAGGATAACAAAAACCATCACCATTAGCTTTGCAAGACCAGTGGTCTTTAGGTTGTAAAGCAAGGTAAAAGAGTTTAGATCAATACCCATGTTTACGATCTTGTGCGCGATGATGGTTGAGTAGAAACCGCTGAGCGGTGAAAGAAGTTGCGTATTTAAAGAGGCGTTGAATAACTGAATGACAGGAAAAAAGAAGTAAGCGAGGTTGAGTACAAAAAAAAGTGACATCGGACTTATGTGGCTGACTCGTTTACCGTTGGAAAAATTGCGCGAGAGCATTCCGGGTGAAACGATAACCATCCATAATGTCTTTATAAACCGGCTGTCAACAAAAGTGATTGTTAGTAAAATGCTGTTTAGAATGGATTTCAGAGATTTATCAGCAGGTCTTAAAACCTTCTCCCCGCAGTGATTACAGAAATTGCCATTAAATTCATGATTACAGCTATTACAGATATGGGGTTTCTCGATTAGGTTCATGAAGGGGCAAGTTACTTCTTTAATTCCTTGAGTATTTTTATGGCCCTGGAATGAAACCCCGCACTTGCATACGGAAGTTGATCTTCGATTAAGGGTATCAGTTCATTTTTAAGGTCAGGTACTTCGCGGACCAGGTTTTGCCAGAACAGTCATAGAAAATACACGAACCGCAATGGGTTCCTTATGCTGGGAAAGAAAGCCAAAGCAAAGGTTGGATGTTATACCTTGGTGAGCTTTTGGAATGATTATAAATTGAAGCATCCTGAGAATGTTTCTTTTCACTGGATCATCAATAGTATTGTTACCAAGCAGGATCAGGATCTTCTTTAAATGTGGTGCAAGCAAATGGGGAGATTTCTCAACACAATAACTTATTGGCCAGGCTGCGCGCTGAGTAACCCGATAGGGGCCCTTTAGGAAAATGTCGATTAATTGGGCAAACCTTTTTTCATCATTCCCAATGTATTTGACGATTTTATCCCTCTGTTTTTTACTGTACTCGGCTAGTATTTGATCGACTAAATTCATTTATCTATAACTTGAATTATATATGTTTAAAGTTCTCATTATTAATTTATTAATACATCACTACTGACAAATTGTCCACAAGGTTACTGGTCAAGCATTATGAAACAAAAGTGTTTTTTTTGAACGTGTTTAGAGGACTACCAGGGTTGTGCTAAATTGCGCACTAATTTTCATTTTAGTGAATTATTTATCTGCTGAATCACTCTCAAAATCCTTCAACGACCGCTGGCTTTTTAAAGATCTTACACTTGGAATTTCGCAAGGTGATAAGATGGCTTTGGTAGGTGAAAATGGCACCGGGAAATCCACATTGCTCAAAATTCTGACAGGACAGATTCCACAAGACTCTGGTGTAGTCAGTATTCGGGATGGTGTGAAGTTGGGCTATCTGACTCAGCAACCTAACGTAGCCGGAAATCTTTCCGTAAAGGAAATTATTTTTGATAAGAACAATAAGGTTGCTTCAGTGGTGAAGGATTATGAAGAATGTATCCATGATCCACATGCAACGGCCGAACGGATGCAGCATTTGCTCGAACTGATGGAGGAATTAAAGGCTTGGGACTATGACGCCAAAGTGCAGACGATAACGGGTAAGCTGGGCATTGTAGACCTCGATCAGAAGTTTGATGAGCTTTCAGGCGGACAGCGCAAGCGCGTATTTTTGGCTCAGATGCTGTTGTCGGAACCAGATCTGATTATTATGGATGAACCGACCAACCACCTGGACCTCGAGGCCATTGAATGGCTGGAGTCTTATTTATCTGGTCAGTTGATAACGTTGCTGATGGTGACCCATGATCGGTACTTTCTTGATAACGTAGCCAACGAAATCATTGAGCTCGATCGCGGCAAACTTTACAGGTATGATGGAAACTATGCCTACTTTTTGGAGAAGAAGTCCGAGCGTGAAGAAATGCTGAAAACTGAAGTTGGTAAAGCACGCCAACTCATGAAGAAGGAACTGGAATGGATGCGAAAACAACCCAGAGCAAGGGGTACCAAAGCCAAATACAGGGTTGATGCGTTCTATGAAATACAGGAGAAAGCAAATCAAAACATTAAAAGAGACAGGCTTGAGTTAGATATTCAGGAATCGCGGCAAGGTGGTAAAGTCATGGAACTTCATCATGTATCTAAAAGCTTTGGAGAGGCTAAAATGGTTGATGACTTCTCTTATGTTTTTAAGAAAAAGGATAGGATAGGTATTGTTGGTAAGAATGGTGTTGGCAAGTCTACTTTCCTGGATTTATTGACAGATGCCAGTAAACAGGATAAAGGAGAGATTATATCTGGCGTTACCACCAAGATAGGCTACTTTACTCAGGAAGTCGAAGATCTTAATCCCACACACCGTGTTATTGAAGAGGTGAAGGAGATAGCAGAATTCATTACCATGGCCGATGGCTCAACAATTTCGGCTTCCAAGTTTCTCGATACATTCCTCTTTCCACCTGAAAAACAATATAACATTGTTGAAAAGTTAAGTGGAGGTGAAAAGAAGAGGTTGCAGCTATTGAAGGTGTTGGTGAAGAATCCCAACTTTTTGGTATTGGATGAACCCACCAATGATTTTGATATTGATACCTTGAATGTATTGGAAGATTTTCTGGAGAAATTCAATGGCTGCCTGGTGCTGGTATCACATGATCGATACTTCATGGATCACCTCGTTGATCAACTCTTTATTTTTGAAGGTGATGGAAAGATCAAACCTTTCAACGGCAATTATTCCGACTACCGTACGTGGATTGAAGAACAGGAAGAGTTGATAAGTAAACCACTTGTTATTAAGGCAGAAATAGAGGAGGTTCGTTCCGAAAAGAAGAAATTGTCTTTTAAGGACAAGCAGGAATTTGAAAACCTCCAGGCAGAAATTCAAAAACTGGAAAAAGAAAAAGCTGTGCTTACCAGCCAATTAAACAGTGGGATCAGCGAGCATCAACAATTGATAAAACTAGGTGAGGAAATTAAGCGCCTGGACGAAATGATTGAATCTAAAACCCTTCGTTGGCTTGAACTTTCAGAGTTCGAATAGAAATCAATACAAACATCTGTTAGGATGTTGAAAATATTTTTTTAATAAATTCAGTATTTGAACGTACCTTTGTAGCATTAATTAATTCACAATTTGAATCAGGCACAAGTCATTACGCTCTATCAGCCATTGCTCCATAGGATTGCCTATAACCTGCTACGATGCAAAGCAGATGCTGAAGATATTGTACAGGAGACTTTTATCAAATGGCTCAGTATTGATCAGGCAAAAATTGAGAACACAAAAGCCTATCTGATCAAAGCGGTTACCAACAATTGCATTAACCATTTGCAAAATCTAAAAAGGAAAAAAGAAGAATATTGGGATTCGATTCAATTGTCTGAGCTGATGGTCAAGTTCAAGGAATCTGATTTCGCTAATATCGACTTTGAAAAGGAACTTTCTGCAGCATTTAAAGTAATCCAAACAAAACTTGAACCACTGGAACGCGCAGCCTACTTATTGAAAGAGGTTTTTAACTACGAATATGAGGAAATCCAGAAAGTGCTGGGCAAAAAAGCTGATCATTGTCGCCAACTTTTGAGTCGTGCACGCAAAAAGCTGGAGGAGGAAAAAGGAAAGATAAAATTTGATTTACCGGATAAAACGCAACTTTTCGAAAGTTTCAAAACGGCCTGCCATCTGGAAGATGCTAACGAATTCATTCAGCATCTTAAAACTGATATTTCCGCGGCTTTAAGCCAGAAAAAATAATTTTCACGTATTCTGTCACAAAACGTCAACTTGCTGGTCATACAGTTAATTGGCCTCTTTTGGGCTAACCTAACACCTTAACCGTTATTGTTTATGAAGGAAATCATTATTTTTTTTGTGGCACACTGGTACCTGTCACTGTTTTTCCAAACCTTCTTTCTGCATCGTTATGCTGCTCACAAGGCATTTACGATGAATAAGTTCACCGAGAAGGTGGTGTATATCCTTACCTGGATATTTCAAGGTTCCAACTATTTAAGTCCTTATGGATATGGTGTAATGCACCGAATGCATCACGCTTTTGCCGATACTGAAAATGATCCACACTCACCTACCTATGATGAAACGATTTGGAATATGATGTGGAAGACCAAGACGATCTATTCTGACATTGCGAACAAGAGAATGGAGGTTGAAAAGCGCTTTACGGAAGGTGTACCTAACTGGATAGCATTCGATAAGTTTGCGAGATCATGGCCTTCACGACTTTTTTGGGGTGCTTTGTATGTTGCATTCTATGCCTATTTCGCTCCTTATTGGTGGCTATGGCTGTTGCTTCCTTTGCATTTTTTGATGAGCCCAATACATGGTGCGATCATTAATTGGTTTGCCCATAAGTATGGTTATATCAATTTTCCTGTTGGAGATACGTCAAAAAACTTTTTGCCTGTTGATTTTCTGATGATGGGCGAGAGCTATCATAATAATCATCATAAATATGGCTCCAGGGCGAATTTTGGAGGCATTCGATGGCACGAAATTGATCCAACCTATCAGATAATGAGGTTATTGGATAAAGTAGGGATCATTAAGTTGGCGCAGCAAAAAGAAATAGTAATGGAGCGCGCAAAGAAGGCTGCTTAATTAAAAGAAAGGAATCCGATATTAATCCCTATCTTTGACCCATTAATTTTATAACAAATCACAATGAAAGAAGGAACAGT
Source organism: Bacteroidota bacterium (assembly GCA_024643595.1). Classification (GTDB taxonomy): domain Bacteria; phylum Bacteroidota; class Bacteroidia; order Cytophagales; family Cyclobacteriaceae; genus ELB16-189. The sequence continues at coordinate 1,805 of JAHEMS010000170.1, read as the reverse complement.
AAAATTCTTTAACGAAACCAAAGGATTCGGTTTTGTAAAAGAAACGTCTTCAGGACAAGAGTATTTCGTACATGTATCAGGTCTGGTAGATCAGATCCGCGAAAATGATGCAATCACTTTTGAGCTTAAAGAAGGAAAAAAAGGTTTGAATGCAGTCAACGTACGCGTTGCTAATTAATAAGACTATTTTTTCAAAGTGAAAGAGCCCCGAAAAATCGGGGCTCTTTCTTTTTTAGGACAAGCCCTCCTCCAGAAATAAATTCATGATTCCCAATTTGATATTATATTCCTATTACTGGATGTTTTATCCGATATCGTTTATCAATTGGTGTAAAAATTATTAAATATTTAAGTTCGTTCCCACCAGGCCATTCTTATAAATAGTTTAGTATAAAAGGGTTTTAATGTGGCTTACGAGCTCAAAATGCGCAGTTTGTGATCATATAGTTTCCGAATAGTGTGTATGTTTGGGTCCTCTTTTGCTATGCTATTCGTCTAATGAAGTTTAAAGTTCTTTTTTGCATGCTAATGCTATGGGCGGAATTAAATGCATTCGGTCAGGAAGCAATAGTTATTACGGATTCTACTAGGAACGAGAGTCCCATAGCAGATCCAGAAATTACATATCAGAATACACTCGAAGTCGGTTTCCGTAACGAATCCTATAATAAAAACTACAATGATAGAACCTTTCTGTATGTCCAATATGGAAGAAAGATTAAACAAGTTGATGCATTTGCGAAGGTATTGCGATATAGTTTAGGACCTCAGGTTGGCTACCTGTTCGAAACTGAGGCATACTGGAAATTTAAAAGGATGGGTTATTCCTATTTTGATGCATCATATTCCAACTCCGAAATATTACCCAACTATCGACTTAGGGCCGAAGTGTATCAGAATTTTAAGCGGTTTGAATATTCAATTGGCGCAGGCGTTGTAAAGCCTTATAATTTTCGAGTGATACCATTAATTACCGGGACTTTCGGTTACTATTTTTCGGATTACTTTGTCTACGCGCGGCCTACCTTCTCTTATGTAGATAATGGATTTACAAAAAGCATATATATCCAGGGAAGAAGATACTTCACAAAAACCGATTATGCGGGCCTTAGCGTCCTTAAAGGTGCTGATACTGGAACGAGCCGAAATATTAATGCAGTGGCCAACGCTTTTGGATCGGATACCTACCAGGTACGGATCAATGGACAAATGAAAAAAGGAAGATATAAAATGGGAGCTGGTTTTGATGTTGGAGGTATATATATCCCAAGCCAGGAAGAGTATGCGCAATATGTTGGGTTCGATCTTTTTATTAACAGAGAGTTTTAAATGGAATCTGTCGACATATATAAGATATTGGAAATACTGGCCTATTCAGGCGTAGTCTATGCTGTCCTTTACACCGGGTCTAAGATCGTGTTTTCGTTGCTTTCCCTGATGGAAATCAAGATGTACTTTAATAGGTACGACCATATCATTGATGAGCATGAACTGAATGAACACCTCTCACGAAATCAACATGAGTTGCCTTTGGTTTCAATTGTTTCTCCTGCTTATAATGAAGGCGTTTTGATTATTGATACAGTCAGTTCATTTTTAAATCAATCCTATAAAAACAAAGAAGTAATAATTTGTTCCGATGGTGGCACTGATCAGACCCTGGAGAAACTAATTGATCATTTTGAGCTGGTGGAAGTGGAGGACACTTTCGTACGAAGTACAAATATTACATATAATACTATCAAGAGGTTTTTCAGATCTACCAATCCAGCATATAAAGATTTGATTGTTCTCGATAAAGAGAA
>JAHEMS010000169.1 GCA_024643595.1 Bacteroidota bacterium | reverse complement strand
AAACTGCATCCTGGCTCGTAAACTGTTGCAGAAAGATGTAAAGTTTGTCCAACTGTATCATCAGGGATGGGACCATCATGGTAATTTACCCTCAGGCATTGAAAGGCAATGTAAAGATACTGACCAACCCACGGCTGCATTCATCAAAGATCTTAAGAGGTTGGGCTTGCTGGAAGACACCCTGGTGATTTGGGGAGGTGAATTTGGCAGGACGGTTTACTCCCAAGGTAAACTGTTGCCAAGAGATTACGGACGTGATCACCATCCGCGATGTTTTACCATGTGGATGGCCGGTGCGGGAGTAAAAGCAGGCATCAGTTATGGAGAAACGGATGATTTCAGCTATAACATTATCAAGAACCCTGTGCATGTTCATGATTTCCATGCCACCATTTTACATTTAATGGGAGTTGATCACGAAAGACTAACGTTTAAATTTCAGGGAAGACGCTTTCGGTTGACAGACGTAAGCGGCAAGGTGGTAAAGGATTTACTTGTTTAACTTCTTTTCATGATGCTGCTCGACATCACAACTTTTATTGGTCACTTGCATCCATTATTGGTTCATTTGCCCATTGGGTTTTTGTTATTGGCAGTATTAATAGACCTGTTTTCCTATTCAAGAAAGTTTCAACACGTAATTCCCTCTGTATCGATTATTTTATTGTTGGGATTAATAGCCGCACTCGTTTCGAGTGTTACAGGCTACGTGTTATCGCTTTCAGGAGATTATGATTATCAGCGTTTGAGCAGTCATCAAACGGGTGGTATTATAGTCACTGCATTTTCAGGTTTATTATTTGCATTAAGTACTCAACCCGTTCGAAAAAAAGTTTCTCTCAATAAGAAAGCGTATTCCTCACTTTCCATTATTCTTTTTGTAATAGTAAGCTATACCGGGCACCTGGGGGGTAGCTTGACGCATGGCAGTGAATATCTCTCATGGAATGTTCTAATGAACCAAAAATTGGAAAAACCTTCCAGCGTAGAAGAAGCCCTAATGTATGAGCAAGTGATCCAACCATTGCTTATGAAGCGCTGTTCCCAATGCCATCGGGTCGATAAGCGTAAAGGAAAATTATCAATGCAATCTGTTGCTGCATTGAAAAAGGGTGGTAAAAGTGGACCCGCTGTGGTGGCTGGAAACCTAAGTGAAAGTGAACTGTACAAAAGGATTTCCCTTGATCCGACAAATGAAAAATTTATGCCTGCCGATGGAAAACCATCATTAACCAAAAGTGAAACAGCGATTATTAAATGGTGGATAGAAAAAGGAATGGCGGTAGATGGAAAGAGGCTTGGTGAGTTGCAATATGCTGAAGAGATTAAGCCTCAGGTGGCAGCCTTGCTAGGTTTTGGCGATATGGCCGATGACTCATCACCGACCGCTAGTGGTATGAATGAAATCAATCCTGAAATACCTTCCAGCGTAAATATGGACATCGTTGATAATCTCAGAAATAAGGGGATGAATGTAAGAATCATGCAACACCATCCTCCAATGTTAGATATTACCTTACCATCTGAATCGGATGCACAAATTGATTTATTAAAACCAGATCTCATCGCTATTGCAAAGAATGTTATATGGTTTAATGTTTCCGATAATGATTTTACAGAAAAAGATCTTGATTTTCTTCCCCAGATGACTAACCTCGAAAAATTAAGACTTGAAAAAAATCGAATCTCCGATGCTATTGCAAGTAACCTTATGGGGCTAAAACACCTTGAAGTAGTGAACCTGAATGAAACAGACATTACACAAACGTGTATCAATCAATTAAGGAAAATGCCAAAATTAAACCGGGTTTATCACTGGAAGACTCAAGTCAATGGTTCGTTAATGACCGATTTTGAAATATCCCCTAACAATTCAGGGGATTGAAAGAATATCCTGGAGTGCTAGCGCATGGAGACATGAACAATAAGGTGATCAGATTGCAGTAGTTTATTTAAATTTAGTGGATGATCAGGTATATCAGTGAGGAGGAAATACGGAGGAAGGTTTCCATGGAGCAGGCAATCACCTTGATGAAAGAGGCTTTTGTCCAGCTAAGTAGTCATAAAGCCATCGTTCCTGTTCGGACAGTAATTCCAACTTCAAACCATGAAGGCCGTGCGCTATTTATGCCATCTTACTCAAGCGGCTTCAATCTATTTGGTCTTAAGATGGTTTCTGTATTTAGTAAAAATGCCGGACTTGACCTTCCTGTTATTCAGGGCAATATGTTGATTATGGATGGTACGAACGGAAGCCCATTGGCACTTATTGATGCTGAGTATCTTACCGCATTGCGTACTGGTGCCGCCTCAGGATTAGCGACCCAACTCTTATCCAGGAAAGATTCGGAAGTACTGGCAGTTTTTGGTACAGGATCTCAGGCAGAAACACAGGTGGAGGGCGTATTAAGTGTAAGAAAAATTAAAAAGGTATTCGTTTTTGGGCGTACCAAAGAAAAGGCAATCTCCTTTTGTAATCGGATGGGAGAAAAGTTTCATATTGAGATATCCCCGGCCAGATCTCCAGATCAATTAAACCAGGCAGATATTATATGTACCGCAACGACTTCAAATACACCGGTATTTGCTCCACAATTTATTAATGCAGGAGCACATATTAATGGAATCGGATCATTTACCGCGACTATGCAGGAAATTCCGGCAGAAGTGATAAGAAAATCATGGTTAGTAGTTGATCAATATGAATCTGCATTAAAGGAAGCAGGTGATATTATCACGCCCATTCAACAAGGACTGATCGATCAAAATCATCTACGGGCAGAACTGGGAGAAATAATTCTTGGGCGTAATGCTGGGAGAACTTTGCGTGACCAGGTTACGGTGTTCAAATCTGTTGGCAATGCAATTCAGGACCTGGCCATAGCTGATTTTCTCATGAAGGCAAGTGTCTAGATTCGGCTTGATGCTGATCACCTCACTTATTCTTAAGTTTTTTTAATACATGATATATATCATTGTATTTACATATTGTATTGTGCCACCTTTACTTCGATCGCACGAGACCAGTCGGGTTTAGGGTTTGCGAACATTGTTGTTTTTGGGAAGGCTGTCCGTGGGGGGTGGCCTTTCTTAATTTACAAGATAGGTATAATCATAAAGGAGTATAAAGAGTAGTAAGCAGATGCATAAATTGTAGCTATTAGTGCACCTGATCCAATCACAACCACGGGCGGTCAGCGTGGGGTTAAAGATTTTTAACAGCAATACTGTTGGCGTTATGGTGCAGATTAGAGTAGGATTCTGAAAATGAATTATCGGAATAGTTCTTCCCGTTGATTGATGTTTGGGTGCCGTGCACATGCAGTGAATCCACTCTGGTAACCTTCAACTTTAATTCTAATCCACTGTTGAGTTCTATTCTACATTTTTTCCCTGGTATTAATTTAGCCCGGATAAGATCTTCAGAAAGTTCAGTCCTTTTAGCGATGTCCTGGTAGGTGGAGCAGGCTGAGAAAAACAAGCTTACTGCAAGAAGTTGAATTACCGTTTTCATATTTATTGGGGTTATTGATTTTATTAATCAAAGATGCAGGGCGAATAGCCCGGTGCGACTTCATTCATCACCATCCGGTGATTATTTTTTGGCAGTTCTCAAGGAACAAGCGTCATTCTGCTCAATTAAAAGCATGGAGTTGTGAATTTTGCAACCTGCCAACAGGTCGAGTTGCAAAAGGTAATTCGCAGGAGGTAAGAATATCCAGGTTATCAGTACCGTTCATGATCACGAATGGTAATGTTTATGCCAGATTTGTTAATTTCTATTGCCGGGCGTGAACGCATGTTAATCTTCTCAACACCTTATACCGTGTAATTACGGCAAATGGTGAGCGGGCAAATCTTACTACTTAGCTGAAATAAATCTAACGTCATGACATAGCTTTGAGCGTGGATAAAGCTCATCACATAAAGGATATCCCAATCAATAAGGCAACACTTATTTTGGTCTTATCTATGTTCACCAGCATCTCATTTGCTCAACGCTATGACAGTATTTTGCTGGAGGTGAAGAATGATTCTGTTATCTATCGGAAAGTTACCAAGGCAGACTCCATTACCCGAATGTTTCAATCAAAAGCTGAAAGTCTGAATACTGAATTTCAAAATCTGAGAACCAACGTAAGATCAATTAGCCTCGACTTGCAATCCAGGATCGATAGTTTGAATCACCTCAACCTTCCGGTTGATAGACTCACCAATAAAGTAGATAGCCTCCGGCGGCAAATGGAGGATCAGGTTAATTCCTACACAGAAAAAGTTGATAATCTTAAGTCAAATGTTACACACCGTTTAAGGGAAATAAACCTACCGCCTCCGTTGCAATTACCCTTGCAAAAACTGCAGGCATCCGTCGATCACTACTCGCTACCTTCCTTGCAGGCAGCATCAATCGAATTGCCGAAAATTAGTATTCCTGACCTTGACAAATGGCAGTTGCCATCCATCAGTAAGTATGGAAATATTAAGGAGTTGGCTGGTAAGGCAGGAATCCGGGATCAGGATGCGCGGATATGGCTCAATACGGAGGTCGGTGATCCTGGTAATATGGCAAAGTTGATGGAGAGGAAACTAGCCGAAATGGACGGAGTAGGGCAGATCAAGGAAGGAACAGCGTTGCTTAAGCAAACGGAACGAGTTGACTCCTCTGCCTTGGTTGAAAAAGCTAATGATATGGTGAAAGAGTTGGTATCAAAAGAAGCCAGAAATCATTTTGTAGGAAAAGAGGAAGTCTTGCAAAAGGCGATGAGCTCCATGTCGACGGTAAAGAGCAAATACGAGGAAGTTCAAAGCATGGCGGAACTGCCGAAGCGATTACCGAATCCTCTTCATGGGAAGTCATTATCTGAACGGATCATACCTGGCATCACTTTCCAGATTCAGAAGTCTGGCCTTTTCCTGCTGGATATAAATCCAATGATCATGTATCGTATCCTGCTGCGATTTTCGGTGGGCGTTGGATGGAATCAACGATTGCCCATAGAAGGATGGTCAATCCTAAAGCAAGAAAGGATTTATGGTCCGCGTGCTGCCTTCGAAGTAAAATGGCAAAAGGGAATATATTTCCGATTTCTTCCTGAAATCATGAATATGACCATCCCTGAAAGAATGACCCAGGCAACTGGAGTGGATGTTGCTCATCGCCAATGGGTAGGAAGTTTGTTTTTCGGAATCAAGAAAGAGTATACCGTTTACAGGCAAATGAAAGGAAACACCGAAGTGCTTTACAATTTATTGGAATCAGATGGATTGAGTCCCTATGGAGATCGCTTTGCCCTTCGTTTTGGATTTGACTTCCCTATGAAGAAATGATTTCCTAAGTTGATTATCTTCGTGGCAAAGAAATAACATGGCCCCGATAAAGAACATCATTTTCGATTTTGGAAACGTATTGTACGATATTGATTTTGAAAGAATGAATACTGCTTTCAAAAAATTAGGAGTAAACGATTTTGAATCTTATTTTGGATTTCACCATTCGGCACCTATTTTCCTGGATCTTGAGCAGGGATTTATTACGGCCGAACAGTTTTGCAAAGGACTCATTCAATTAACGGGTGTTCAAGCCGATGATCAGGCGATCATGGAAGCCTGGAAAGCGATCTTAATCGGATATCGAAAGGAAAGTGTTGCCTGGCTGGAGCAGAATAGAAATAACTATCAGCTGTTTTTATTTTCCAATACTAACCGCATTCATTACAACCATTTTATACCCCAATTTGAACGCGAAGTGGCCAACTACCCTTTTGAATCTTTATTCAAGAAACCTTTTTATTCTCACCAGCTAGGGCAGCGCAAACCAACGCCTAGTTCTTTTCAGTTTATCATGGTGCAGGAAGAGCTAATACCAGAAGAGACCTTATTTGTGGATGATAGTGAACCCAATATTACTGCTGCCGCTTCCGTAGGATTAAACGTGCTGCATTTGAAAAAAGGAATGAAAGTGGAAACTCACCTTCGGGATTTCCTTTCCTGAGTTTGAACAACTTTTTTTATGATGATAGGGAAAAAGAATTCGTTAAAAATCCAATTCTTCAAACCTGAGGTCTAAAAATATTACCGTGCCGTCTTTTCGGAACAATGGAGAGAAATTCATCCCCCTAATAAGGAGATAATTTTCATTTTCAGGGTTCGCCCCATGCGCCACCCATAGATTATTTGTGAAATCGATTTCTTCGTCATAGTCAATGAATTTTATTTTTGCTGATTTAGTAATCATGGATGGCCCAAATTCCATACTGATAACATATCTCAATGTTTCTAACCATTTCAAGTCATTTGGTTGAATAGTGCCTTTTCGAGGTATTTCACCAACAATTTTGATAGTGCGATATCCCCCAACACTTTTTGTGTAACTCTTACTACAGCCAATTGGTAATTCTTCATTCCCAAAAGCTGACGCTTCATAATAATAATTACCGGCAGGGGGCGCAGTTGACCCAACCTGAGCCCGACTAACAAATCTAAGGTCACTGGTTAGGAAATCATTAGGATCGAGATTAATTGGATCTACGAAAATGTGTTCTATAAAAAAATAGGCAAAGGGCAATCCAGTTGGTACGGGTGGATTATCTTCTTTACATGAATGAATGCCAAAGAATAAAATTCCAAAAAGAATAGCTAGAGGAATTCTCTTTGATGCGATACTCATAGCAATGGTTGAAGTTGTCTTGAATATACCCAATTATCATATGAAATCACTCATTCATCGACAATAATTAGGTGATCATAAAATAGTTGTCGGATATTTCATATCTTTATCCTGTTCACAGCACGTAAGTTATATTTTTTTGCTACTGGTTAATTAAAACAAACAGTTGTATGAATACTTACCAGGACATGTATGCGGTGAAGGTAACCAATTCGCGAAGGGCACGGCCCCCGAAATATCTCACCGGGTTTAATTCCCTCTCTGAAGCGGAGGATAGGAAGAATCACCTCGATCCTACAGACAACTACACCTATAAAGTGGTCTACATCCGCGAGTATTTTCAAGATGATGCTCGGGGTCACTCCACCCTCACTGACATCATTGAAATACCGGAGTACTATTCCATTTAGTAGCTACTTCGACTTTGCTTCGTAAATCAAAAATCAGCATCGGTCAATAATGTTGAATATCGAATGACGATTAACGATTTGAGAATGTTGAAGTATATGATACCTTATCACCCGACGCTCAACGTAGCAATGACCGAACGGGATTCCGGGCCTCACCTTATTTGCAAATCGTACTCATCACTTTTTCTGGAATCTTCGTTCCCAAACTCACTGCATGCTCAATGTCTTTGCATGCATCAGCCTTTTTTCCTAACCGGTGCCACGTGAGCCCCCGGTTATAGTAGGCAAGGCCATATTCTGGAAAGTAGGTGATG
>JAHEMS010000168.1 GCA_024643595.1 Bacteroidota bacterium | reverse complement strand
AGGTACGCATTATGGCTTAACTTGTTCTGTTTTTTAATCTTCGTGTTTTATTCTCTTATGGTTAAGCGTGAGCCTTTTTATTTTAGTCAGTATCCTCATTTGATTTCTATTTTTCTTTACATCCATATTGTTGGTATTGTATTGGAAAGCAGAAGGCGCAAGAGCTTTTTGCAGTTTAATGATTTAGCGGAGCAAAAAAGATTAGTCGATGAACTTAATCAACAAAAAAATAAAATCATTTCCATTCTATCCCATGATGTAGCGGCCCCAATGAATTCACTGGCTACGTTGTTGTATTTACACTCAAAAGAAAATATTAACGGGAACGACCTGAAATCCTATTTACCTAAGTTGGGTGAACAATTCAGTAGCGTGTCGGCTTTATTATTTGGATTGGTGCGATGGTCACGATCTCAAATGGAGGGATTTGTTTTAGACAAGACGAATTCAAATGCGGTTGAACTCGTAGAAAGGGAAATGAAGTTTTTTCAATTGCAATTTTTAGATAAAGGGTTAGAAATAAGATTGATTGCTCCTTTACCGGTATTTATCAAGGTGGATGAGGAAATGATTAGAATTGGATTGAGAAACCTGATATCTAATGCTATGAAATTTGCCAGAAACGGAACGGTGATTCAGCTTAAAGTACTAAAAAATGAACAGGGTAAAATTTTAATAACTGTTACGAATCATGGCGAACCTGTGCCTCTAAATCTGATAGACAAATTATTTACCTACCAAATTTCATCTACGGCTGACTCTAAGGGAGAAAAAGGAACAGGGCTTGGCTTAGCTATGACTGCTTTCTTTATTAGGCTTAATGGTGGGGAAATATACCACACACCTTCTGAAGATGGAACAACTACCTTTAGTGTTGAGTTTTCTGAATTGATTGAACAGCCAATCCCCGCTTAAATTGCTCGGGTGATATCAAATTTTTCAAGGTAGTCAGCAACTCGTCTCACCATACTTCCCCCCAAAGCTCCATCCACGACTCTATGGTCATAGGAGTGTGACAAGAACATTTTATGACGAATGGCAATGGCATCCCCGTACGGAGTTTCGATGACCGCTGGCTTTTTCTGAATAGTTCCAACGGCAATAATACCTACTTGCGGTTGTACGATAATTGGTGTACCCATTACGTTTCCAAATGAGCCAACATTTGAAATGGTGAATGTCCCACCGGAAAGCTCATCTGGCTTAAGTTTATTTTCCCTGGCTCTCTTCGCCAGATCATTAACGGCTTTTGCTAACCCTGTGAGGTTATATTGATCTGCATTTTTAATGACGGGCACAATCAAATTACCGGATGGTAGCGCTACCGCCATTCCAATATTGATGTCTCCCTTCTTAATGATACGATCACCATCCAATTGAATGTTTATCATCGGAAAGTCTTTGATCGCCAGAACAACGGCTTCAATAAATATTGGAGTGAAGGTAAGAGCATCGCCTTCGCGGCTCTTAAACTCGTCCTTCATTTTATTTCTCCAGAATACAACATTGGTAACATCCGCTTCCACAAAAGAAGTTACGTGGGGGGCAATGCGTTTTGAATCCACCATACGTTCTGCGATCATTTTACGCATGCGATCCATTTGAATGATCTCATCACCGGCATTAACAGAAGAGGGCATGAATGCTGATGAGGTCTTTTGAAAAGAAACAGATTGACCCAACTTACGATGTTGTACATACGTCAGAATATCCTTTTTAGTGACTCGCCCATCGGCACCACTCCCTGAGATAGTTTCTAATTCTGAAACAGGTATGCTTTCTTCTTTCGCAATATTTTTTACCAAGGGGGAATAGAATCTGGTTGCAGTTTTAAAATCGACATCGGCTGAGGTGGATGATCCATTGGAAACAACCTGAACCGGTGGTGACATGTTTACTGACTTTACATCAGCAGACTTCTTTTCTTTTACCGGAGTAACCATTTCAATTTCTTCTTCCCCTTCGGTAGAAATAATGGCAATAGGTTTGCCCACCTGTACAACTTCCCCCTGCTTAGCCAGTATCTCTTTCAGGATCCCTCCATGCGTTGACGGGACCTCAGTATCAACTTTATCGGTGGCAACTTCCAGCAGAGATTCATCCTGTTCGATCGTGTCACCAGGTTTTTTTAACCAATTAAGAATGGTGGCCTCCATGATGCTTTCGCCCATTTTTGGCATGATAAGTTCTACTAGCGACATGCTTCAATCGTTTGATTTTGTAGCAAGTTAGCATTTTTGATGCGTATTCGAACAAGCCATTTTCAATTTGGAGATTCAATCAAATGGCCAAATTCCACACGTAATTCATTGAAAAGTATAATATAAGATTAGGCATTTTGATTTGTTCTAAAAATGATTCCTCGTTTTCTCAGTTTTGCTAAACCTGATTTGAATCGCTTCATATACTGATCAATATCATATTTTCTTGTAGTCAGTGGGGATACTTTCGTTCAATCAAAATTTATACATTATGGACACCGTAATATTAGAATCCCCCGCTGATAAAAAACAAAAAGGAACAAAAACCAAGTTTGTATTCTCCTTTCATGAAGGAGACGGTAAGAATAAACAACTTCTTGGTGGTAAAGGAGCTAACCTTTGTGAGATGACGCAAATAGGCCTGAATGTTCCTCCAGGCTTTGTAATATCTACAGACGCTTGCCTAACGTATCTCGATACCAACAATAAACAACTTCCAGCTGGATTAATTGAGGAAGTGAAAGACCACATCAAGCATGTCGAAGTAGCATCGCGTAAGAAATTTGGAGATCCAACTAATCCACTGCTTGTTTCGGTACGTTCCGGTTCAGCGATGTCTATGCCGGGTATGATGGATACGATCCTTAATCTAGGACTAAACTCGAAAACTTTAAAAGGACTTATTCAGCAAACTGGCAATGAACGTTTCGGATATGATGCTTACCGCAGGTTTATTCAGTTGTTTGGCAAAGTCGCCTTGGGAGTACCTGATGAAAAATTTGATAAACACTTTGAAGAGGTGAAGAAACGTGCCGGCGTGAAGGTAGATGTTGGTTTAAATACTGAAGACCTGATGGAAATCAGCGAACGTTTTCTGGGTGTTGTAAAAGAATATACAGGCAAGCCTTTCCCTGAGGATGTATTTGAACAATTGGAAATCGCTATTAAAGCGGTATTCAATTCATGGATGGGTAAACGCGCAATCGACTATAGGAGAGAGTTTAAGATCACTCCAGAAATGGCCAATGGAACGGCTGTTAATGTAGTTACCATGGTATTTGGAAATATGGGTAATGACTGTGCTACCGGTGTTGGTTTCACTCGTGACCCTGGCACAGGAGAAAATGTAATGTTTGGCGAATACCTCACCAATGCTCAAGGTGAAGATGTTGTTGCCGGTATTCGCACCCCTAAGCCAGTGGTACAATTAGCGGATGAAATGCCTGACTTATATAAGCAACTGGAAGAGTTGCGCAACAAATTGGAGGCTCATTACAAAGAAGTTCAGGACTTTGAATATACTATTGAAAAAGGTGTGTTGTATTGTTTGCAGACCCGCAATGGTAAAATGAACACTACCGCGCTGGTCCGTACTTCTATTGAAATGGAGAAAGAAGGCTTAATTACGCGCGACCAGGCTTTGCTTCGTGTGAAACCGGAAATGCTGGAGCAACTTCTTCACCCTCGCTTAGACAGCAATCATAACGTAGAACCGCTTGCAAAAGGATTGCCTGCTTCACCCGGCGCTGCTTCGGGTCACGTAGTTTTTGATGCTGACCGGGCGGAATTATTGGGACATACTGGCGAAAAATTAATTCTGGTACGTGAAGAAACAAAGCCGGAAGATATCCATGGATTCTTTGCATCTCAAGGTATTCTTACCAGTCGTGGTGGCAAGACTTCTCATGCTGCCGTAGTAGCAAGGGGTATGGGAAAGCCATGCGTTGCTGGTGCTGAAGGTATTGAAGTTGATGTAAAACTCCGCCAGGCTAAAATTGGTGATAAAGTGTTACACGAAGGTGACTACATCACTATTGATGGCGGCACTGGAAATGTATATCAGGGTATTATTCCTACGGTAGAGCCAGTCTTCTCCGAAGAATTGAAAATACTTTTAAGTTGGGCAGATGAAAAGGCGACACTAAAAGTTTATGCAAACGCAGATACTCCGGATGGAGCTGAAAAAGCATCCAGTTTTGGAGCAATGGGTATCGGACTTTGCCGTACCGAGCGAATGTTTAATGGCACTGATCGTCTTCCAATCGTAATTGAAATGATTTTGGCTGATACCAACGAAGATCGTCAGGTAGCATTGGATCGACTTGAACTTATTCAGCGTCAGGATTTCAAAGAAATATTCCTGGCAATGGCCCCACGCCCTGTAACAGTGCGCTTGCTCGACCCTCCAATTCATGAATTTTTACCTAATGAAGATGTATTGCGTGATGAAATTGAGCATCTCATGCATCTAAAGACCACAATAAGTGGAGTGAATAATTTATTCTCAAGCCTTCGTTTATTAAATGCTGATGTTTCAATTGCTGAAAAGTCATCAGCTCCATTCAATGGAAAAGGAGAAGAATTGATAGAACAGGCCATTGAGAAAAAGCAGAAGATGCTTAAGAAAGTGCATGAACTACATGAAGTGAATCCCATGCTTGGTCATCGGGGTGTGCGCTTGGGTATTACGTTAAGTCAGATCTACAAGATGCAGATCAAAGCCATTTTAGAAGCTGCCGCGGATTGTCAATTAGCGAAAGCTGATGTGCGGCCAGAAATAATGGTGCCGCAAGTTGTTAAGACCGAAGAGCTTATCGAGGTGAAGAAGTTTGTCAATGAGATTCAAGCTGAGATAGAAGCTGATAAGAAAATCAAACTCAACTTCAAGTTTGGCACCATGATGGAAGCTGTAAGAGCTTGTCTTGAAGCTTCTGAACTAGCATCTGTTGCACAATTTTTCTCATTTGGCACAAATGATTTAACACAAGCAACCTTTTCATTCTCGCGAGAGGATGCTGAAAATAAATTCCTCCCTTATTACATCAATAATGGTATACTAAAGGATAATCCTTTTGAAGTGCTGGATGTAAAAGGAGTAGGTAAACTAATGAAGATGGCTGTGGAAGGTGGTCGCCAAACCAATCCTGATCTAAAGATTGGTATCTGTGGGGAGCATGGCGGTCACCCGGAGTCCATTATGTTCTGTCATAAGATAGGCTTGAATTATGTTTCGTGTTCATCATTGCGTGTACCCATTGCCAGATTGGCTGTGGCTCATGCAAAACTTGGTGAATCGAATTATTCAAGTAACTAATCCGGCAATCTTCTAATGGGGGCAGGGCTGAACGTACGTTCAGCCCTGTATTTTTTTGATCTTATGGGGCAAAAGATTACAGCATCTTAGTTCATCAGGATAACCCTAACTGTCTGAATGGAATTATTAGATCTCATTTGAACAAAATAAACACCTGACGGAAGTGGGTTAGAATTATTATCGGATGACCATTCAAATTTTTGATAGCCGGATTCCAGTTCACCACTGAAAATGTTGGCTACCGTAATTCCGGTAAGTGATTTTAATTCGAGCTGAATCGGATACGTCTTTTGCCATTCAGGCAGGAATAAATGAATGCTTATTGGGCCTTTGGCAGGATTAGGGGAAACTTCAATTATCCTTGCATTGCCTAGTCCAATTTCTTTTTTAAGATAACTTTCTGAACCAAAAATCACTTTAAAATTTGCCGGAGGAGTGAAACTATAAGATTGATATTGCTTCATATTTATCCAGACTTTAGAATTCTCGTCATATAAAATAAGATTTTGGTCATTATTTCCGAAGTAACTATTATCCCATGAAAAAAGAGCGGGTTTATCTGTATCCGAAGCATCCACTTTAAAACTCCACGTATGATTATCAGTAGTTGGCACAACATCCTTCGAATAATGATATTGATTTAGTTTTTTGTCATGATTCACATCAAGATATTGGCTGAAACGGGGCATTGAAAATCCGTCATAGATATCAAAGTCTTCAGCTGCATCCAATCTCATACCCACTCCGCCGATTACATTAGTAATGTCACTTTGCTTCACTGAAAAATCAACTTCCCATTCCTGATGATCGAGTGAATTTCTAAGTGCAGTTAACGGTGACTCAATACGAGCGCCATTGTTTTTCTTTACAGGATATGATAATACCATATCATTTGCCACATTAACAAAGCCACCCTCCATCTTGTTGAGCACTGTTTTATTTTCAAAATTTTTAATGAGGCCATTGTAGTTACGGAATGATACAGGAAGACCAGGATTTGCCGCTACCAGATCACTCCACAGGAGATTAAAATTATAGGGATTACCGATTTGATTCCACCCCGCCTTAAGTTGAACGCTAAAAGGCATTTGGCCTACATCAACCGTTCTTCCGGTACCAGTCGTCAACAGGTTTCCTGGATTATCCTTTATTAACAACCAGTATCCAACACCAGGGGTAATTGTGGAAGTGGCAGTCAATTCCTTATTGGAATTAGTTGTGTTATCGTAATGAGATAGTCTCCATTGGGATTTATTTAACGGGGGAAGTTCATCGAAAACGTTTGCCACAGCTGGTTTATCTAAATTGAGCGGTACTGAAATAATACGATAGCTCGAGAGATCGCTTCCGAAGGAAGAATAAGGAATAGTGAGCCCGGTGCCAGTGAAAACGACCCTCACCTGGATATAGGTTGGGCTTGTGTATACTAAACCTTTACTATTGGTTGCATTCAATTTATATTCTACACCTAAATCTCCGATTTGATCCCACGGGATACCTTTCTCCCAATTGTTCTCTGACGGATCAAGAGTTATTGTTAAGGGTAAGCCTCTGTTGGATATGGGTTGAAAAGTCACAGAAGCACTGATAACCTGAGAATCTGGATCTTCGAAGATTGCGGAGACAAAGAGATTTGATCCATAGACCACTTCAACTGGAGTGTTATTTTGTACTAGTACGGGTGGCGTTGTATCAATAGTTATAACAACAAAATCTTTTGTGCTGAAAACAGTCACTCCGTTTAGACTGACAGAAATAGGTCCATTGGTAGCCCCTTCAGGAACCGTGGTAGTAATAACGGTTGGGCTTGAGGCAATGACGAGGGCTTCAATCCCATTAAAGGTTACTTTAATTTTAGATTCATCAGAATCAAAATTTAACCCTGTAATATTGACAATTGATCCAACCAGGTTACTCTCAGGGTTGAAGCTGGTAATGGACGGAGAGGGCATTACCGTAAAGTTCAATGTGCTATAAACAGTCACTCCACTCGTGGTAACTGAGATTTTTCCATTTGATGCACCAACTGGAACCTGAGTAGAAATACTGGTTGCCGTGAAACTGGATACAACGGACGTTACATTGTTGAATTTTACAACAACGCCTGAT
>JAHEMS010000167.1 GCA_024643595.1 Bacteroidota bacterium | reverse complement strand
CCATTCGCCTACTTTTTCCCAATCGCCATCCTGAATAGAAACCGTGGCTGACACATTGTTGGCATTGTTACCTCTTCGAAAACCGTTGCGCACCCACTCCGTATTAAACTTCTTGATTCGTTCCAGCAAATCCATCACATCTTCTGTTCGCAAAATGCTTCCTTCCGGAGCTCGTTGAGGAATACAAATAATAGCCTGCTTGCTATTTAACTGGTCATCCACCAGTAATTCAGGATGGGTAATACACAGATACTGATAAAGGGCTTCATTCTTTCCAATCCGTACTCTGCGCAAATAATAATCATTATGCCAGGCATGGATGCCAGACGAGGTACCTAACACCAACGATGTTGTGCCCGATGGTTTAATGGTGGTGCAACGTGCGGCAAACTGAATTCCGATTTTGGAAGAAACTTCAAGGTTCATATGCTTCACTTCTTCGGCGGCCTCCAGCAAATCATATTTTAAAATCCGCCCGCTGGCAATACCCGTCATCCCAACGCCAATGAGTGCATCACTCTCCGTTGTTTCCTGCCACACCTCGCGCAGGTAATGAAAATTAGTAAAGCCTGCCTGCAGGGTTCCCAGAAAAGCGGCAGCTGTTGCCCGCGCATTTAATTCCTGCTGGCTAAAAATATCGGACACGTTCACTTCACAGAGATTACAAAACTGAAACGGCCGCAGTGCAATTTCACAGCAGGGGTTAGTTCCCCAATCCATATCATTCGTAAAATAAAAGCCGGGCTCACCAGAACCTGACAATTCAATTTTTTTCCACAAGGCAAAAAACTCTTCACGGGTAGTGGTGTCACGTGGCAAAACCACCGAATTATTGGCGCGGCCTCGTTGTTCGTTTAGTTCCCACCACTCGCCAAACTTGCAGGTGAGCATCTCTTCATCATCTGCTGAGAATAATGCTATCATCGCTGATCTGCGAATGCCTCCCGCCAACACAGCGTTGGCCAGGTAACATAAAATATCATGACACTCCAACGGAGTTAATTTCTCCCCTTCCTGTTTTCTATCGAGTACCGCCTGAACGTGGGCAACACAGATCTTCAGTGGCTCCGGACCCGGTGCCTTACCTCCCGCGGTGACCAGGCGAGCTCCTTTGGGGCGAATGTCAGCGTAATCGAAATCAGGCATATAGTTACTAATGCCGAAATAGCTTTTCAATAATACTTTTATTGCATCAGCCCAACCCTCCAGACTATCACCAATCAGAAATTTTTTTGTCTTGTCAGCTTTTTTTATGGGAGGCAATTTTTCGACGTGATGCCGCTGCACGGAGTACCCTACCCCGGTGCCGCCTAATAACAGGAAAAGTGTTTCTGAAAATGCGCGAATATCATCTACCGGTAAATAGGCGCAATTATAAATGCGGCTGTGGTTACGTGCTATAGCCGGACCGGCAAATTGCATTGCACGCATCGATGGAAGTACTTTCTTGTCATAGACAAACTGCATCCAATGACGAATCTCATCTTTCAAATAAGGATATTTCTCCATCATCATCGCTTCATAGCGATGGCATATCTCCGGCCAGGTTTCCCTTCTCTTTAATTCTGGTAAGTAGCGCGCATATTTCATGTGCACAATCAAGTCGCTCAGTATCTCCTGATTCAGTTCCATAACACCATTAATTAGTTTGAATTGATTTGAAGCGGGGAAAAAGAATATTGTTCTCCAAATGAATATGCTGTATGAGGTCACGATCAAACTCCTGAAGCATCGTGAGTGTCAACTGGTATGTGGGACACGCATAGGAAGGAGGTGTGTAATGATTCGTGCGCATTCTTATCGATTTAATTAAGTCTCCTGCTCGCTCATGTTCTTCTTCCATAACCAGGATAGGCATTTGCAATGCTCCAGGAGAAATTTCACTTTCAACCGAAACGATTGGTTGCCCTTCCATACGCTTGATTGCCGGGAATAAAATCTGTTCCTCTTTCGGCAGATGACCTAAAAGCTCTTCTGCCAATGCTTCAAAGTCTGTTCGTACCGCTACTAATTCCGGGTTTTTATCAGCATGTACCGTGCATACTTTATCCAGTAATTCACGGATTTTAGGAATAGACTCCCGAACATATTCATGATGATGCTGCACGATAAAATCCGCAAGTACAGATGAATTCCAGGAATCAAAATTCAATGGATTACCTACTTTCCCCGGCAACGACTTGGTTACTTCCTCCCATACTTGCTGTGCATTGAGATTTAATTTCTTACAGGCTTCAACAAAAGACAACTTACCATGGCAACAATAGTCAAGATCATACTTGGTAAGAACAGTAACTGCATTTGGGAAAGAAAGCGCCACATCAGCGACAGTGGCTTTATTTAGTTCTATGACGGGATCAGTGGAGGTCATAATAATTTATTTTCAGCTGATCAAAACTATGACCCTCTGCAATCGAATTCTATGATTTCAGTCATATATAATAATAGAATTATCATTCAGGAATTATATTTTACTTATCATATTAGACCCTGGGACCTCATAGCGATTAATTGTCAGAATATGATTGATGCGATTTTTAATTCTTAACCAGTATATTTATCGATCATAAACTTGATCGTAAGGTGCGTGTAATAATTACTCTATACTTACTGACCAGTCTCCTGTTTTTAGGCGCAATGGATTCTTGGGCACAGGCAAAAAAAGATTCTGTCGAAAAAAAATCAATTACCAAAAAAGCGTTTCGCGAGGGTCTTAAACTTATCTCCACCACCCCGAAGGACACCATCGTGAATGTAAAAAGCATTGACCCTTTTGCCGAGTATGCAGGAAAAATAATCCGCCATATCGATATTGACCGGATCGGTTTTGAAAAATCAATCTATGACCATGAAAAAAAAGTAGATAAAACAATAACCCGGCTCGCCAATACACTACACCACAACACACGGGTAAGAATTATCCGAGAGCATCTATTCATTAGAGAAAATAAACCGCTTAACCCACATGAACTGGCCGACAATGAACGATTTCTCCGCGATAAAGATTTTATTCTGGATAGCCGCATTATCGTAACTCCAATTGATAATTCAGATTCTGTAGATCTTACCGTCATTACACGAGATGTATTTAGTTTGGGTGGCTCGGCAGGCGGTACCATTCCCACTTCACCAAAAATTAGTGTGTACGATGCCAACGTGGATGGCAGAGGGCAACGAATAGAATATACTGCCCTGATCGATCAGGACCGATCGCCAAAATATGGTTATGCATTAAAGTATCGTAAAAGCAGCCTTTTTGGAAGTCTTACCAATCTTGAATTAGGGTATACCCAACTCGATAATGGTTTTAGTTTTGGTGATGAAATTGAATTTGCTTTGCTGATGAGATTATCTCGTCCACTGGTGTCGCCCTATTCCCGATTAGCGGGTGGAGCCGAGATCAGTAACAACTGGTCAGAAAATGTTTACTCGAAACCAGATTCCACTTTCCTAAATTATAATTATAAGGTGTTGGATGGATGGATGGGATATAACATCGGTATTCATAAAGAACTCACCAATCGAAACAGAAAATTTATTGCCATCCGTGCTTTCGATGGATTCTACCTTAATCAACCCGATCAGCCAGAATATCAGGAAGAAAGAAAATACAATGACATATTCGGTTACCTTTCCGAGTTCACCTTCTACCGGCAAAATTTCTATAAAACAAGGTATGTATATGGCTTTGGTAGAACGGAAGACGTGCCATACGGCTATACACTGGGTATCTCTGCCGGGTACATAAGGCAGTTAAATATTGAAAGACCTTATACAGCCGTCAAATGGAATTATAGTATGGCTTTTAATAAAGGTGATTTTATCCAGCTGGTGGCACAGGCCTGCGGATATCTCCATATTAATAAAGTGGAGGATATTATTTTGGAGGGCGGAGCTTCCTATTATACACGACTCTATCAGCTTAATCGATACAAGTCCAGAAATGCAGTAGGAGTAACATTTACCCAACTCAGCAATCGAAAAGCCCTCGATTATTTGAATATCAGCAAAAAAGAAATTCCAGGTTTTAGCAGTGACAGCATAAGAGCCGATCAGCGAATGGTCGTCCATTTGGAATCGGTCCTGTACACTCCCTGGTCATTGCTTGGATTTCGATTTGCCCCATTTGCATCACTGGATATCGTTGCTGTAGATTGTATTCTGTGTGCCACCAATAATGATCTCTATTATGGTATAGGCGGTGGACTAAGAACACGAAATGAAAACCTGATTTTTGGAACGATCGAAGCTAAATTTACCTACATTCCTAAAGATCAGTATGGAAACAGTAAATTTGTTTTTGGGTTTAAACAAAATCTGAGAATAAAAAATACAGGTTCTTTTGTAAAGGCACCTAGCTTAATTTTGTACAACTAATTGTTTATCCACCTTATGAAAATAGTAAATCATTTACTCTGTCTCCTGTTGTTGTTAGTATCCATCGAAGGAATGTCGCAAAAAAAGAAAATGCGCTTACAACCTGGCAAGATGTATGAGCCTGGTGAAACTCTATTTGCCCCACGATTCGGATTCATAGCTACCGTTCCGCAAGGCTGGGAAGGAATTCTTCCGAGAGAAAGTGAAGTGTTTTTACTTTCGACCACCACCTCGACCTATGGAGAGATCTTTGTATTTGGAAGAGAACATGATAATCTGAATGATATGCGTTCGAATTGGCTTAAGGGTGTTGATCTAAGTGAAACCATACGCCTGAAGGCAATAAATCCAACGCTTACAGATGACCTGCTAACGACAGAAATTGTCGCTGATGGTGAATTAGTGAATCAAGGGAACAAAGGATTTGCTGTCGCTCGCTGTAGTCCAAGCGGACCGTGTGTAACTACTTTTATGATTGCGCCAATTCAGTTTTATGAATCCGTGAAAAGTACTGTAACAGAATTCATGAAAAGCAGTAGATTCGAACCTCCCTCCAATGCCAGCCCATATGAAGATTTTGACTGGCCGGAATTTTTGTCAAATAAAGTTCTGGTTACTTACGAGTCTGCCCAGGGTGGCTCAAAGGAAACTATGATTCACTTGTGTATGGATGGCAGCTTCACAGCAAGCATTAAGAAAAAAGGATTTTTCAAAGATCAAAACCCGGCCTATAAAGGCACGATGTCGGGACAATGGACTGCTAAAGGTGACGGAGAGAAAGCAACAGTGCAATTCATATTCACCAATAAAAGTCTGGCCCCCATTGAAGTTGAACTTACCATACAAGAAGAGAAAATCATCGTTAATGGTGAACGCTATTTTGTTGGGAATTCTGACAAGTGCAAATAAGTACTTCTAGTTCACTGTTGGGTCGAGTGATAAAGACCAGAAGTAACAATTTTGAACGAATCACCTTCCTTTAGTCGATTCTTCGGATCCCAATTATTGATCACTGCGGTGAGATCTGCTTTCATTTTATTACCCGTGCGTTGCGATATCTTTTCAACACTTTCATTGGACTTGGCGGAAACAACCTTGATTTCGTATTTAATCATGAGTGCTAACTCTTCTGGCGTAGCACAATGGATACTGGTAAGGGCCCGATGCATGTTCTTATGTTGCTGTGGTATGCTGGCACCCACCATTTGAAAAACGATGTCCTGGCTATAATTAACCCATAGTAATTCCATAATGGCTACCTCATTTTTGTCAATGCTTTTGAGTCTCAATTGATAAGAAGGATAGGAATTTATGATGGTATCGCCAGCTGACAATACCATAAAATTCTTATTTTTTTGAGCCTCCGATCTTGCCTTCTCTGTTATATCGCGCGGATTAATTCGAGAGTCGCCAATTTTCATGGCGATAAGCCCATCACCCTGTTCAGCATATGCCGCAACCTTTGATGGCTTATTCATGGTTGTCCAGCCCGATGGAATTCGCCAGCAAAAGCGAAGGTCCGGTTGAATAAACAGGCTATCTACAAATAGTCCTTGTTCTGGATTAGGTCCATAACATAATCCATCAAAACTTTTTAAAAACGCGTTTTGCGAAGCCATGAGCGGGGCAGGCTTCACAGGCTTAAACAAGGGCGCTGATGATCGGATAGCCGTAACCCGTGAAGGTGTAAATGGGTGGTCGCTAAAATAGTTATGTTTCTCCTGTTCCCCTGTAACGAGTGCCAGCCCTTGACTTAGCCGCTCCAATGCATCCGCCAATGCATCGGTTTTATATCCAGCGCTTGCTGCTAACTGAATTCCAAACTTATCGGCTTCTGTTTCATGACCGCGACTATACTTGGAAATGAAAGCTTTAGTAGTGAAGTCTATTGGCGCATTGATAATATTTCCAAGATGAGTTCCTGTAACAGAATTAATAAAGTTACCCGGTAATTTTAACAAACCAGTGAGCAAACCTTTCTTCATCTGCTTAACCGAATGACGTTGTGTTACATGAATAATTTCATGCGCCAATATACCCGCCAATTCGTCCTCCGTATTAATGATGGGAAGGATACCACGGGTCACATAAATATATCCACCCGGAAGGGCAAAGGCATTTGGTGCCTGAGAATCAACGAGAAAAAATTTAAATTGAAATGGATTATTCGTTAACCGGGACACCAGCTTTTGTCCCACTGCGTTAACCAGGTTAAACAAAGAGTCATGATGGTAAATCCCCATCTCCTGCTCAACCATCCGGGCATTTTCCTCTCCCAGTTTTTTATCCAACGAGGTATCCTGAGAAACAGCAGGAAAAGCAATTATTATTAAAACTGAAATAAATAAAGAAGCCCGCTTCATTCGTGCTTAGTGGCAAAAAACTTAATTACTTGTTGTTGTAATAGAAGTCGGTGTTTTTCAGCAACCCAAAACTGAGGGAAAAATAAAACACGTTATAATCAGAATTTGCATACGGCTTAGAGCCATCACTGAGCGTAAAACTTTTGTTGAAGAAATTCGTCAGGTAATATTTAAACTTAAGGGTTGCCCCGTACGGCAATTGAACCCCTGCCATGATTGAGTGATTAAATGTTTTTACCCGATTGCTAAACCAAACACTGGTCTTATCTTCCTTTTTCTCATCGATAAATAATTTCTCTTTGTAATGGAAAGGAAGTTCCAATTCATACCCTACAAATAAAAACTTATTGGATAGGTTTCCGATCTTCACACCAAAAGGTATCCCTAGATTATAAGTGCGATATTTCATTCGGGTGGTAGTACCCGGAACATCATAGATAAATCCAACATTACGCATAGAAAGTCCTGAGAACCAACCAAAGTTTTCAGTCTGATCAACATTTACCCAGTTTTGAATATTTATTACCGGTGAAAATCGTAGCACACTGCCATCCTCACTTCCCTGGTAGTTTACATTAGCGAAAGAGAAAATTAATTCTCCACTGGTTGTCGTGTATATATTTTTTGAGTCCTGCGCCATGGCTCCTGCTCCTACCATCAGGATGAATAGCG
>JAHEMS010000166.1 GCA_024643595.1 Bacteroidota bacterium | reverse complement strand
ACTTCTGGTGGAAGCTCCGGCTTATCCCAATTGAAAACACGGGTTGAATATGGACAGGCTGCCATACAGAACCGACAACCAATACATCGATCAGCATCAATGCCTACAATGCCATCTTGCCGTTTGAATGTAGCGTCCACCGGACAAACCTTTACACAGGGTGGTTCATCGCAATGCATGCAGGTTGCCGGCTGCCAATAAGGCGCCGTTTTTTCTGCTTCTTGCATGGAATAAACTTTAATCCAGTTTTGCCCTTCGCCAATAAAGTGAGCATGATTGCATGCCGATTGACACTTTTTAAGATTGCGACAACGGGAAAGATCGATTACCATAACAAATTTCTTTCCTGCTATGCCTGTGCGCTCCTCAATATTACTTACGGATGGAATCTCCTCCATAGGCTTAAGAAAAGCTTTATCAACTTCAATGATTTCACCGGTGGTGGATAGCAGTTTAACGACTTCTCCAGAAGGTTGTATTTGTTCACTCTGCGCCATGGCCGTGAACGGGTCCTTTGAGGAACAGCCAGCAGTAACACCCGCGAGTAAAAATCCTTTTAAAAAATCCCTTCGCTGTAATTCGGTTTTATTGGAGATGAACGGGTTGAGTTTCATGGGTTACTAATTGGGTTTAGGGTAGCAAGGGCGTTTAGCTTATTAACCGGCCATTTCATTCTGCTATTTTTTTATCCAATGTTGCAGATCCTCTTTTGATGCCAGTTTTTTAGCGTTTGGTAGTTTGTCTATTTCGACCTCTACCAACTTGCCTTCCTGTGTCAAAAATTTTACCGTACCTTTTTTCTCCGGTTTGGTTCTCCATTTTAGAAGAAATGTTGTGGTTGCCAAGCTTATGCCCGCAAACAGAAATTTCTTTCTGGAAAAGTTTTTCATCAATGATTTAGTGTTCAAAAATTCCATAAACGATTGATGTTAAATCCAATTAAAAATCCTTTGTCCCAAGGGTCATTTTGATTATACACATTGTTATACTGAGGCATGATTGAATTAAAACAAGTTGCAAATACCTGGAAGGAGTGTGAGCTAGTGGAAACTTCTAATCCCAGGCTCACATTAGGCTGAGGGTTGTAAAGTTTATGTACGGTTATTGGCTGATCAACATTTAACATAATGGAAGATTGAGCAGAAAATTTATATCGCCCCGCAAAGGCAACCGCAAAATGATCATTGTTCATCTCCTTTTCTACTACATTAAAATGCGAGACGCTGGGTGCTACCTGCACTGAAAATTTTTCTGAGATGCGCCTGGCAATTATGAGTTGATGGAAGAATGAAAACCGATCGGACGAATTTTGATTAGGTAATTCACTTTCAGATT
Organism: Bacteroidota bacterium; assembly: GCA_024643595.1. Taxonomy (GTDB): domain Bacteria; phylum Bacteroidota; class Bacteroidia; order Cytophagales; family Cyclobacteriaceae; genus ELB16-189. The sequence goes on along the minus strand of JAHEMS010000166.1, from coordinate 6,106 downwards.
TTGAAGTTGACATAGCGACATTTCCATAATACGTGACACTAACCGGGATTTTGCTATTACGGGTTTGCTGAAGGAGCGAATATTTCCAATTGAAGTCCTGGACAAAATTATTCTTCGTGGTTCCTATTCCTATGCTTAACGGACCTTTAAACATGCCTATTCCCAACTTATCAAGAACAGTATAATTTAAGGCTAAACGAATATTGCTTGGGGCATACAATCCCCACAAGTCTTTTATACCGTTTTCTACGGTTCCAAACCTATGCTGGATCATAAACTCGAGTGTTCCTTTTGTGGGAACCATCACAGATTGATTATCAATTATCCAGGTACTTTCAAAGGTGGACTTAACTGCCTTCATACCTCCATCATCTTGCACTTTAGCTTCCTCTTCCTGTGCCATTAATGGCAGACTGCTAAAGATTGAGATGACCATTATGGTTACCAAAAGGGTTAATCTATTTACTATATCGATATTTTTCATGGTTCGCTGTTTTTAAGTTAGTTCTCTTGGGCACCTTCCGTAATCCATGCTAAAATAATTTTCATTTCATTGACTGAAATTGGACCTGAAGGTGGCATGCCAGAATTCAGTTCAACATATAAGTGGCTTTTTTCTGGCTCAACTATATTGATATAGTTGCCTTTAATCAGAGAATTATAAGCGTTCTCCGACACCAAACTTGGGGCATGTGCCGGTGTCGCGTCATGACAACCTGTTAGCGAGCAATGTTGAGTCAATATCGGGTTGACATCATTCTTAAAGCTTACCCCAACGGGAAGGCCTTCAAATCCGGCAACTTCATCATAATAACAGGCGGTAAGCGTGGTTGCCATCGCCAGGAAATAGAATACTGTTTTTATAATTGTTTTCATGGCGAGTTTCTTATTTTTTGTTCCTTAATAAAGCGTTGATCCGGACCTTAACTTTATCGTCCACGTTAGTGGATGACAGACCAAAATCAGTGATTGCCAGAAAGTCAAATTCAGCTATTATTCCTGCCATTGTATATGAACCCTGATCTGTCTGTTTCTCATAAAATAATTTGACAGTAACTTGTTTTGTAACTCCAAGAAAAGTCAAGTCGGCATCGACAAAAAATCCAGCATCCGTGGCACTATATCTGCCCGTTCCGGGTTTTGAAACAATCGTTGCCTGGTTTGCCGGCTCAGTGGTCATGTCAAGTGTTGTTTTAAAGGTAGATGCATCTCCGTTTCCCGCCAGACAACCTCCATCACGACCTGGCTCACCTGTATTCACCGAATTGAGTCTTACATATCCTTTAAATGCGATATTGGAAGGGACAGCCTCATCAAAATTCAAGTCTTCAACAACAAAGTAATTGAAGCGGCCTGTTAATAATGACCCAAACGCTTTATAAGGTGATTCCCACATCACATTGGAGTGAGATTTATCGGCATACCAGGTTCCAACAGGAACATTAGTAGCGCTAAAATCCGAAGGAGCACCATTAATAGCCAGTGGGGTGCAGGTAGGGCAGCTGATTTTTTCGTTTCCACGAACTATTGGGTCCGGCCCTTTTATAGGTACAATATTTTCATCATCATGTTGACATTGAAAAACAAGTCCTAGACTTGTAAGGAGTAGAAATGCAATTAAGGTTGGCTTTAAAGTTTTCATAACATTATAAATTAGTTGGTAGCATTTGAATTCGAATTCTTGAAATTGTATTCTATGATTTCTGACATGACTAATAATTGATCCGCTCACTTTCTCACCCGTTTATTTTTTTCATTACAAAGAATCAGATTCTTTATTTAGAGTTGAATGAGTATGGTTAGGGGTTAAAATGATTTTTATCCATCTTTTTTTTTGGCAAAAAAGATCGGATTTGACCAATTTATAACCATATAAAGTATATTGATTCAGTAGAGAATTATCTTTTTTAATTACAATTGGTCATAAAAAAAGTATTGATATTTAGCCTCGATAAGAAGGGTGATGGTCATTTATGATTTTCGTTTGCTTTTTCCTAAAAAATCATTAGCAGCTCATAATCAGTAATTTATTGATGCAAAGCCATCCCTCATCATATTATTAACTGATAAATATCATATTTGACATTGGGGAACAGTCATATGGCAACAGTTAAAGCTGCCCTAACATTGTATCGCCTAACAGCAATAAACCAACTGAGTTATGAAAATGAAAACACAAAAAAATCATACAAAAACCTGGGTTCTCGCACTGGCTTCACTGTTAATAGTCTCATACAGTTATAGCCAGACCAACTTTAAACAAAGTGGTACTACCACCATCACCATTGCCGGTACTTCCACCATGCATGATTGGACAATGACCTCTTCAGGGGCAAACTACAATGCTAGTTTTGAAATAAATGCCGATGGCACTCCTTCCGCCCTGAACCTGGTTAATGTTACTGTTCCCGCTGAAAGTTTGAAGAGTAAAGAAAGGGCAATGGACAAAAATGCTTACAACTCTTTAAAGACAGACAAGTACAAGGAGATTACTTTTCAACTCACGTCTGCCAAGATTGTGCAAAAGACCATCACTTGTACTGGCAACTTAACCATTGCAGGAACAACCAAACCAATTGATGTGGATGTCGTCTATGAATTGAAAAACGGTAACCTGGTATGCAAAGGATCAAAAAATATAAAAATGACCGACTACAAGGTAGATCCACCAACCTTCATGTTTGGCGCCATTAAAACCGGAGATGAGATTACGATCACTTTTGATGTTACTCTTGCTCCCACTAAACTTTAATTATTAAACCTATTATTAGATACTCAACTAAATTTTTATTTGTTATGAAAACAAGAATAGTTTCCTTAAAAAGCCTGGTCATTACACTGGGACTACTTTTTGCAGGTATGATGGCATTTGCCCAGCAACCTGCAATACAATACTTCAGACCATATGATCAAAGAGGTATAAATAAATTTGAAACTTCGAAAGAAGACACCGTTGAATTTGACGGTTTAAAGCTGCGCCTTGGTGCGGGCTTTACACAAGGTTATCAAAACTTAAAGCATAGCAACGGATTAACCTCCAGCGCCTTGTATGAGATGGGTGGCGGTTTTGCGTTGGCTCAGGCAAACTTTAACATCGACGTTCAACTGGCAGACGGTGTACGCCTTAACCTGGTTTCCTATATGTCATCTCACCACCACAATGAATTCTGGGTGAAAGGTGGATACTTACAAGTTGACAAAGTGAGTTTCATGAAAAGTGAATTCATGGACAACCTGTGGAAAAACCTTACTCTAAAAGTAGGTCATATGGAAGTTAACTATGGTGATGCTCACTTCCGCAGAAGTGATGGTGGCCATACTCTTCAAAATCCTTGGATCGAAAACAATATCATGGATGAGTTCTCTACAGAAATTGGTGCCGAATTATACTGGCACAAAAATGGAATACTTGCGATGGCAGGATTAACCGATGGAGAAATTCAGGGTAACGTTTCCAAGCCTGCTTCAGGTGCGGTTCGCAAACCTTCTCTATATTTCAAACTTGGATTTGACAAACAATTGCAGGATAACCTCCGCATTCGGTTGACTGGTTCAATGGTAAGCACTAAATCTTCTAATAGCAACACCATCTTTGGTGGTGACCGTACCGGATCTAATTACCAATATGTAATGGAAAATGGTCCTGTGTCCTTAACTGGTAATGCGTTCTCCGGTCGTTTCAATCCGGGCTTCCGCGATAATGTAACTGCCTTCATGATTAATCCATTCGTAAAGATTAGTGGACTTGAGTTATTCGGTACGTTAGAATTTGCATCTGGTAACAGCGCATTCGAAAATGGTGAAGGAACATCTTATGCGAAAGAATCAAATCGCAAAGCGAATCAAACCGCTGTTGAAGCACTATACCGTTTTGGTAACCACGAGAAATTCTACATCGGCGCCCGTTATATTAATTTAGCTACTACTGTAGCCGAAGGATATTCTGCAACTGCCGCAGGTACCCGTTATGATGTATCGATCAACCGCACTTCCATTGGTGGTGGCTGGTTTGTTACCCGCAACGTATTAATGAAAGCCGAATATGTGAATCAGAAATACAATGATTTCAAAGACACCGGTGGCTTGAGCAGATACTATCAAGGTGAATTTAGTGGAGTGGTAATTCAAGGTTCAATCGCTTTCTAACTTAGGTTTATTTAGGAACACTCCCGCGGCCAGCTCGAATGAGCTGGCCGTTTTTGTTTATATTTGGAGCCATTTTTGTTTACCCTGATATTGATGCGTTTACTCATTTCTTTTTTAATTTTCCTTCTCTTCTCTTCATTTATAATCAGTGATGTCGTGTTGGTGCACCGATTTATCGTTTTGCCAGCCAGCAAACTTTCTATTGACGGTAAAACCAATATCAACTCTTTCACCTGCGCCATTGCCAAATATTCTGGAACCGATACCTTGGTACTCCATGAAGGAGGTAAAAATGTAAGACCGGTATTTGTAAAAGGTTCCGTAGGTTTGAACGCCACCACTTTTGATTGCGGGATTTCCATAATGACATCCGATTTCCGGAAGACCGTCAAATCGGATATTTACCCTGCCATCGTTATTGACTTTATTTCATTCGAGCGAAGTCCAACCTATAAAACAGGAGAAGATAACTTTGTTGGTATTTTAAAAATATCAATGGCCGGAATCACTAAACTTTTTGAAGTCAACTGCTCCATCGAAACTAAAACCGATGGGCTCATTCACCTTAAAGGTGATAAGCAATTTACCTTTGCTGATTTTGGCCTTAAACCACCCACCCACATGATGGGCACTATCAAGGTACAAGAAGACCTTCATGTAAAATTCGACCTTGTCCTAAAGTTGGATTCTAATTCATAAGAAAGGCTGGTTTTGCGAATACTGAATATTCATTGCCGTTGATTTCCTATTGTTTTTTCGTTGTCCCAGTGAGCTACTTTGATACCAATATTTTATGTAGGTTTATAAATTAAGTCTGTAAATGAACGAGGTGGCTTTTGATTTAATCCGCGTATTATCAGCAGCGGGACTTTCCTTGCTGGCAATGTCAGCCTTAATTGGCGGCACCTTTACTGGTATTTACATTCGTCCTTCACAGCGAACAAATGCAATCATTATGGCATTTGGTACCGGTGCACTTATTCAGGCATTGTCAATCGACCTTGCCTATCATAGTGCTGTTCGGCTAATGGAGCACTTACAATACACCGGTCTGTCGGCATGGTTGCTTATTTCAATCGGCTTTTTTATTGGTGGCCTAATGTATTATCTCTTAAACAAGGCATTGGAAGAAAGGGGTGCTGCCATCCGCCATCCCGCCCTGGCAAAATTTTACTTTCTTAAAAGAAAGCGATACGAAAAATCGCATATACTCGAACAACTATCAAATGTTGAATTACTTCGCTCATTGCCTCCTCAAGACATGGAACTTATCCTGGAAGCGGTTAAGCCGGCATCATTTCATGCCAATGAATTTATTTTTCACAAGGGTGACGAGGCTGATGGTTTATACCTGATCATGCACGGAAAAGTTCAGATCCTTGATCAACCGGAAGGCAACCTGGTGGCCACACTTACCGCAGGTGAGTCCTTTGGCGAGATGGCGTTGCTCACCGGAGAGCCGCGATATGCCAGTGCCATGACTACCACTGCGGTGACATTGTTGAAAATCGAAAGGACTCAATTCAATTCACTCATTAAAGTGTCGTCTTATCTGAGACAAGCGATTGAAAATCTCAATACCCAACGCTTAAGGAAAAATGTGCAAACCGTGCACATGGATAAAGAGCATTGGTTAAAAATTGCCTTATCAAATATTGAGCGCCTCAGTAAAACAGAAGAGTACGCCTACTTCAGCAAAATGCCTAAAGGCGCACCATTTGCCATATTCCTGGGCGCCATGATGGACCTAATCCCTGAGTCAATCGTAATTGGTGCGGGATTTAATGACTTTAGTTCTTATCACTATACCTTTCTCGCAGCCGTGTTCCTCGCTAATTTTCCTGAGGCTATGGGCAGCTCCAGCGCCATGATTACTGCGGGCTTCAGCAAAAGAAAAATCTTCACCTTGTGGGGATTTATGATCATTGCAGGAATAATTGCCTCTATCATTGGTAACGTC
>JAHEMS010000165.1 GCA_024643595.1 Bacteroidota bacterium | reverse complement strand
GCAGCTGATTATCGTAGCTGCAGCGGTTACACTTCCATTAGGATTTACAACCGGCAAAGAATATGCCGAACTGGAGTGGCCAATTGACATAGGCATTGCTCTCATTTGGGTGGTTTTTGGAATAAACATGATTGGCACAATCATCAAGCGTAGAGAAGAGCACATGTATGTTGCCATCTGGTTTTACATCGCCACCTTTGTTACTGTAGCAGTTCTCCATATTGTGAACTCCTTTGAAATGCCGGTGAGTCTATTCAAGAGTTATTCCTGGTATGCTGGTGTGCAAGATGCCTTGGTGCAGTGGTGGTATGGACACAATGCTGTAGCATTCTTTTTAACTACTCCATTCCTTGGCATCATGTATTACTTTTTGCCAAAGGCAGCCAATCGTCCAGTCTATTCTTATCGTTTGTCGATTATTCACTTCTGGTCGTTGATCTTTTTATATATCTGGGCAGGTCCTCACCACTTACTTTATACTTCATTACCCGATTGGGCACAATCGCTGGGTACTGTTTTCTCGATCATGTTGATCGCTCCATCCTGGGGAGGAATGTTAAATGGACTATTCACCCTACGTGGTGCATGGGATCGTGTACGTGAAGATGCGGTGTTGAAATTTATGGTTGTCGCTGTTACTGCTTATGGTATGGCTACATTAGAAGGTCCTCTGCTCTCATTAAAAAATGTGAACGCTATTGCTCATTATACCGATTGGATTGTTGCCCACGTTCATGTTGGTGGCTTAGGTTGGAATGGCTTCCTCATCTTTGGTATGCTGTATTGGCTTATCCCACGCATGTGGAATACCAAGCTGTATTCATCGCAACTTGCCAACCTTCACTTTTGGATTGGGACGTTAGGGATTGTATTCTACGCATTGCCAATGTATATCTCTGGTGTGGTGCAAAGTTTAATGTGGAAAGAGTTTTCCGCTGACGGATTCCTGGCCTATCAAAATTTCCTTGAAACGACCACTCAAATATTGCCCATGCACATGTTGCGTGCTACCGGAGGTGCTTTGTATTTAACGGGTGTATTCATCATGACATACAACTTAGTGAAAACGGCCGCATCGGGTAAGTTTATGGCAGATGAAGAAGTTGAAGTTTCACCTTTGGTTAAAACAAATCATACCGGTGACTATTGGCATCGAGTTTTAGAAAGCAAACCTATACTGTTTACCGTCCTTGCTTTAGTATCTATCCTGATTGGTGGTATCATCGAATTGGTGCCTACCTTCCTGATCAAATCAAATATTCCAACTATTTCGAGTGTGAAGCCATATACACCGCTTGAAATTCAAGGGCGTGATATTTATATCCGGGAGGGTTGTGTGAATTGTCACTCGCAGATGATTCGCCCTTTCCGCTCAGAAGTTCAGCGATATGATCCTAAAGGGGGCGAGTATTCCAAAGCAGGAGAATATGTCTATGATCATCCATTTCTATGGGGATCAAAGCGCACAGGTCCGGACCTGCAAAGAACCGGTGGTAAATATGCTGATAGCTGGCATTTTCGACATATGCTTACACCTCAGGAAGTAAGTACAGGTTCAATAATGCCTGCTTATCCCTGGTTATATGATCAGGAAATCGATAAGGGATCCACAGCAGCCAAAATCAATGCATTGCGCACCATTGGCGTACCTTATGCGGATGGATATGAGGATATTGCAAATGATGAATTGGATAAGCAGGCCCAACGCATTGTGGATGGGTTGCAACTTGAAGGATATGAGATTGCCAAGGAGGCTGAAATCGTTGCTTTAATTGCTTACCTGCAGCGCCTTGGAATGGATATCAAAGCTGAAAAAGTAGCGGACGCAAATAATTAAGATTATGTATAAAGAAATTTTAAGAAATATTGATAATGTAGCGATTTGGCCATTGATATCGTTTGTTATCTTTTTCACTTTTTTTATCATGTTGCTTTGGTATGTATTTACAGCTGATAAAGAATTTATAAGTGAGATGAGCAAGAAGCCCTTGCAGGATGGATCGGAAAACGCTCATGATGTAGAACCTCTAAATCTATAAACTCAATGAAAAAATTGTTTCTATTTTTCGCACTGCTGGTAGGTATAACTTCTTCCGGTTTTGCACAAAGTGCTACGGACGCTGAACCAGCTTCGGTTTGGAATGATCCCTTGATTACATTTTACATAGCCATTGGATTTATTTTTGTGGTTGTTCTACTGGTACTGCTTGTAGCTATATATATGCTGCAAGTCATCAATGTAATGACGCGTCAGGCGGCTCAGGAAAAATCCCAAAAGTTAGGTATTGAATATAAGGAAGAACCTTCATTATGGTCGAAGTTGTGGAAAGAATCCAACGATTTTGTGCCCATCGAAAAAGAGGCTGATATTATGTTGGATCACAATTATGATGGCATCCGCGAATTAGATAATCATTTGCCCCCATGGTGGAAATGGCTCTTTTACCTTTCTATGGTTTTTGCTGTCGTTTATCTATTCTTTTACCATGTAACCGATACACTTCCATTATCTACACAGGAATATGAAAATGAGGTTGTCTTAGCTCAGGAGCAAGCAAGAAAGTTGCAGGCCTCTAATCCAGTAGCTGCGATTGATGAAAATAACGTAACCGTTGTCACAGAGGCCCTTGCCCTTGCAGATGGAAAGCAAACCTTTCTGAATAACTGTGCTTCTTGCCATCGTAAGGATGGTGGCGGTGACATTGGCCCTAATTTAACAGATCAGTATTGGAAACATGGTGGAGATGTTAAGGATATATTCAAGGTTGTTCGCCATGGTGTGCAGGGTACTAACATGATTTCCTGGGAAGGATTTATCAGTCCGGAAAAAATGCAAAACGTAGCCAGTTATGTCCTTTCGTTACAAGGAACAAATCCAGAAAATCCTAAAAAACCAGAAGGTGAAATTTCTAAACCAATGGATGGCGTAAAAGCCGATACGGTTAACGTTCAGGTAAGTTTGTAACTTTAACTTTGTTTATAAAATGAATTTAGAGCATCTGCAATGTGTTATCACTTTGTTGATGCTCTTATTAAGTTGAAGAGCTGTATTTGATTGTAAAGGAAAATGAAAGAAGCAGGACAGACTAATTTTTATGAGTTTGAGGAAGAGTTTAGAGATACACTCGCCACCGTTGATGAAAAAGGAAAGCGTGTATGGATAAATCCTAAAAAACCATCTGGTCGATTACATAATTTGCGCATCGTAGTTACAACGGTGCTGCTTGCGATTTTTTTTGCTGGCCCTTTTCTAAGCCTGAATGGCAGGCCTTTTATGCTCTTCAATATTTTTGAAAGACGGTTTATTTTGTTTGGCCAGGTATTCTGGCCTCAGGATTTCTTTCTGCTAGCACTGACCTTACTCACTTTATTTGTTTTTGTTATTTTATTTACCGTAGCATTTGGCCGTATATGGTGTGGATGGGCATGCCCGCAAACATTATTTATGGAAATGGTGTTTCGTAAAATTGAATACTGGATTGAAGGTGACGCTAATGAACAGCGAAGGATAAATAGCGGACCATGGAATGCGAAGAAGATTCGCCGGAAAATTACCAAGCAAATCATTTTCATTTTACTATCCGTGCTCATAGCCCATGTTACCATGGCCTACCTAATTGGCCTTGAAGAAGTGAAAGAAATTGTATCCCAATCACCGGCTGAGCATATGGCGGGTTTTATCGGGCTGATGGCCTTCACTGGAATATTTTATGGAGTATTTGCTTATTTTAGGGAGCAAGCGTGCATCGCGGTATGTCCATATGGACGTTTGCAAGGGGTTTTATTGGTAAAAGATTCTATCGTAGTTGCCTACGATTGGTTGCGAGGAGAACCTCGTGGAAAGCTGAAGAAACATCAGACCACCATTACGGAAAAGCAAGGAGATTGTATCGATTGTAAATTATGTGTGCATGTGTGCCCGACGGGGATTGATATTCGTAATGGTACACAACTGGAATGTGTGAACTGTACAGCGTGTATCGATGCCTGTGACGATGTAATGTCCAAAATTAATAAACCCAAAGGGCTGATCCGATATTCTTCTTACACGGCTATTCAAGAGGGTGTTCAAAAACTATTAACACCTCGCATTGCTGGATACTCAGTGGTGCTAATTGCGTTAGTGAGTGTTTTAATTTATTTTATTTCAACCCGGGCGGATATCGAAACCACTGTATTAAAAGTGCCGGGTACATTATATACAAAAACCGATGATGGGCAAATTACCAATCTGTACAGCATTGAATTCGTTAATAAAACGTTTGACGATATTTTGCTAGAGGTTAAAATAGAATCGCCAAAAGAAGCCTCTTACATGAAAGTGGGGGATCCGGTTATCAAAGTTCCCAAAGAAGGAATCCTGAAAGGTATGATTATGGTGAAACTTCCAGTCGAGTCTATAACTTCTATGAAAACCGTGATTGAATTAGGAATTTACCAGAACGGAAATAAGGTAGAAACTGCAAAAGCTAAATTTGTGGGGCCCATCATAAAGGCAAAAAAAATTACATTGAATTAATTTAAAAGTAGAGATATGAAATGGGTAGTTGGTGCATTTTTATTTTTCGGTTTGTTTATTGGCTCATTAGTGGTTATATGTGTGAGAGAGGACATCAATCTTGTCAGTAAGGATTATTATCAGCAGGAACTCAACCATCAGGAAAAGATTGTCCAACAACAAAACATGAATCAACTTGAGGATAAGCCACAGTTAACATTTGAAAATAATTCAATAAGGTTACTATTCCCATTCTCTTCCAGTATGGAAAAAGGTGAGTTGTATGTAATGCGTCCATCGGACGATAAGCTGGATCAACATTTTGAATTAAATGCAATGGACGGGGATAGCCAGTTGTTCCCTTTGAAGGTTTGGGAAAAGGGACTTTATCGTGTAAGTCTTACCTGGACAATGGGAGGTAAAAATTATTATTTTGAAAAAGTAATGGTTTTATAATATGTGGTGGACAGCTTTGGTAATGGGTTTTGCTGGCAGCATGCATTGTGCGGGCATGTGCAGCCCATTGGCTATGGCCGTTACCGCCCAAAAGCCATTTTTATTTAATAAGGTCATTTATAACACAGGCCGCATAGTTACCTATGGATTTTTAGGTGCAATAGCAGCTAGTTTTGGAAGTTTATTTATGATCAACCCCTATCAGGGAATGATTTCGTTTGTGATTGGATCATTGTTTTTATTGATGGGTATTGGTGCTATCAGTGGAGTGAGAATCCCAGTAATTACAAATGTGCTAAATCGATTGACTAATCAGCTGAAAAAATTATTCCATTTTTTTTTAAATAAAAAGAGTATCCTCTCCATGTTGATTATGGGCATGCTTAATGGCTTGCTTCCATGTGGCCTTACCTATTTGGCGATGACATATTGTTTCATTATGCCCACCCTGACTGATGGTTTTTGGTTCATGATCCTGTTTGGTGTGGGCACATGGCCAGTGATGATAGGATTTACCTGGTTACTGGGTATTGGGTTTGGTAAATTGAAACTTAATTATCAGAGAATCACCTCTGTAGTATTTATTGCCATTGGTGTGTGGTTATTGGTCAGGGTTATGATTAGTCATCCGATGGATAACCATGGGCATCTGTTCGGACAAACGATCAGTGAAGAAGTTGTTTGCCCTTGACATGTATCATTTTATATTTAAGGTGAATTCCGTACTTTTAGTGATGCTATTTATGATTTAAATTATAATCCAATGAAAAATATTTTAGTTCCTACCGACTTTTCAAAAACATCGATTACTGCACTTGAAGTTGCTACCGAGATCGCCAAAAAATCAGGAGCTGAGATTACTCTCCTTCATGTTGTTGAAGAATCTACACCTGATTCCTATAATATTACCGGAGAATGGCAAACTGAGGAAGATTGGAGTGACAGGCTATTTACCCTTAAAGTACTAGAAAAGGCAAAAGCACAATTGGAAAAACTTGTACTCGATCAACGGTTTTCTGCTGTGAAGGTTAATGGTGAATTGCGATTGGGCAATGCCTTTCATGGCATGCGCACAATCATTACGGAACACAAAGTGGATTTAGTTGTAATGGGTACCCGCGGACATTCGAAGATTGAAGAATTAATAATAGGAACCAATACAGAAAGAGTAGTACGTCACGCAAAATGTCCGGTGTTGAGCGTTCATAAAAAACCAACCAAAGTTGATTTTAAGAATATTGTATATGCTACGGCTATGCATAAAGATGAAGAAGTATTTTCCAGGATAATAAAGAGAACACAACAACTGTATGACTCTACCATTCACTTGTTGCGTGTTAATACACCAGGTGATTTTCAGCGTGATTATGTGGTTAGGGAGTACATGGAAAAATTTGCTAAGAAACTGGGTCTTAAAAATTACACAATTAATATTTTCAATGATATCACCGAAGAGGATGGTATTATTTATTTTGCTGAGACCATTGACGCTGATTTAATTGCGATGGCAACGCATGGGCGAACTGGATTTGCACATGTGATGGCCGGAAGTATTGCAGAAGATGTGGTTGGGCATGCCAAGCGACCAGTGCTTACATTCGTTGTAAAGCATTGATATGCTTTTCATGGGCTAAAATAGCCTTCCGGTTTATCGGAGGGCTTTATTTTTTTATCTTTATTGGTAATTATTAAACCAAATTGAAGAATTACTACTTCATATTAGGATTGACTATTTACGCGAGTGAAACAGAAATAAAACAGGCGTATCGCAAGCTTGCGTTGCAATTTCATCCCGACAAAAATCCATCCCAGCAAGCGGAATCAATTTTTAAGGAAGTAAATGAAGCCTACGAGATTTTGGGGCATCATGAGAAAAAAATCGCATATGATCAATTATTGAGAGGTGTTTCTCCGGCTGCGCCCACTGCCACTCGACCTCATCGCGACCCCGCCTACCGGCCACGACCACCCGGTAGCTATTCTCGAAAGTCAAGAAAACAGGAGATGCTGGAGGTAATGAATGATTACCTGAAATATGCATTAATGGCATCAAGAATAACGTTGGTTTTTGCAGCGATACTTATCGCTGATTATTCTTTACCCCGGGAAACGACCAAGCGAGAAGTTTTAAATATGTCTTATCGAAGGGAATATCGCAGTGCTAGCTCCATTCAACTTAACCTGAAGGATGGAGCAGAGATTAGTTTACGCAAGACAGATGCAAAGGAATTCAGGCAGGGTGAAAATATTTTAGTACATCGTTCATCGATATTTGACATTCCCATTGCTGTTGAAAATGATAAGACTCATTTTAAAGCGAAAATCCCGGTAGCCATTTACGGAAATTTCATTTTCTGCCCCATGGTGATGATTATCACTTCCTTGTTAGGTACATTTTATTGGAAAGGAGTGGAATTCAGATTTAACTTGGGTGTTGTTAATTTACTATTAGGATTGCTGTCACTTTTGTTTCTACGAATTCACTTTTTCTGATATGAGCAAAAAAAATGATTGGAAAACGCGCGAAGGTA
>JAHEMS010000558.1 GCA_024643595.1 Bacteroidota bacterium | reverse complement strand
GCCATAAGATTGCCGAATGCCCCATTTCGCTTTTCTTCCTTTAATTCAAGGTTAATAGTTTTTTCCCGCTGGCCATCATCTATTCCCGTAAACTGGGCATTATCTGATTTTCTATCAAACACCTGAACTTTGTCAATCGCATCAGCGGGTAAATTTCGGGTCGCCAATTTAGGATCGCGGCCAAAGAATTCCCGACCGTCAACGGTGACACGTTGCACCTGTTCACCCTGCGCACGAACGGTTCCGTCCGTCTCCACCTCCATACCCGGCATAACCTTCAATAGGTCTTCAACGGTAGCATTTGTCTTCGTCTTAAAAGAACCCGCATTAAATTCAATGGTATCTTTCTTGACGGTCACCGGATTTTTCTCTCCCTGAATCACTACTTCATCGAGCTGTCGGGTTAACGGATACATCTTAATTTTTCCTACATCAATAATAGTCACTGCTGCATCCGCTGGCATTGCCAGGTACTTCATGTAATTCGAATACCCAACAAAAGTGATTTTAAGCAAGTACGCTCCCTTATTTACATTTTTGATTTCAAAGTATCCTTTCAAATCACTAACACCAAAATTTACAAGAGAAGAATCCTTTGCATTAAGTAACATCACCGTCGATGATGGCAATGGATTGGCCAGCGTGTCAATGATTTGCCCCTTGATCGAGAATTTCTGAGCCCACACCGCAGATACAGCAAAGCCAATTACTAATAGTAAAATAAAATACTTTTTCATGAAGGGTTTAACTGAACACTATGGTTTTACTGAAAATCAATTTCTCCACATCATTCTGCCTCCACCCATCTGCTTCATCTGCTCTTCCATTAATAGTCTGAATTCAGCCTGTGTTACTTTAGTACCGCCAGAAGGAGCTTTCAATTCATTCTTCTTCAATTCCCTCAGCTCAATATTCCTTGCCACTATAACACGTTCACCATTATTTATATCGATTGCCAATACCGCACCTGGCAAACTGTTAAATCTTTCAGGCCCAAGAAATGGGCGAATTTTATTGGTGTACCACGCTGTGATTTCCTGAGTTCTTACCTGTGGTTCGCGGTCTCCAATCTTTATAGTATCCGTCTGTGAGTAATACGCCATGCTGCATTCGTAATTGGCAATTGTTTTTGTTTGAGTACCAAACTTCCAGGGAGACATTTTTACAGAATCCTCGATGAGATAATTTTTGCCCATCAGCTCTTGCTTTGAAAGAGTCTTTCCGGTGCTTTGATCAAGATATAGTTCAGAACCTGCACCCATCCGGATCATCACCCGCATTCCACCTCCGCCACTCGAGGTCACTGATTCTTCTTCGTCTTCAATAACTGGCTTATAAAGCGACTCCTCCGTGTTGAAAAAGAGTTGTTGCTTCATGGTTCGAAACTCCGGAATCATCGTCTTCATGGATTCTCGTTCAGGGGGTATGTTGCGATGCATGTTTATTTTGACTTCATAGTCAATGACCCCACTTGTCTGACCAAAGACAATGTTGGCAGCCGCTAACGAGACTATTACGCCCAGTAATAAGATTATTTTTTTCATAGGTGAAGAGATTTTCATGTTTCGATATGATAGCAAATATACGGATCGGGATGCCTGTCAATAGTTAATTGTCCTGAAAGGAATGTTAATTAAGGTTAAAGACCCCTCTTCTTACCACTACATACCCGTATTTTTACATCGATGAAATCTTCAAGAAATTCAATTGCACTAGGACTAATCTTCAGCAGTATTTTATTGTTGTTAGCACTCCAGTCGTTGTGGCTCCGTAACTCCTATGAAAAAGCCTATTTCGATCTGCGGAGAGAAACAAGCGATCTGTTTAGGACTACTGTATTGGCGTTACGCGATTCTATGTTGGTAAAAAATATTGAACGTATTCCTAACGATACCGTCATTCATGGTGATCATCTGTTTTTCACTTCAAAAGCAGATAGCATCATATCGGATCAGTCGACCAAAGAAAGAAAGTCAAAGCTCAAATCATCACAGATACAGATCTACATTTCTTCAGAAAATAAAACGGATTCGGTACAACAAATAATTCAGCCGTTGGCTTCGAGAATTCAGGAAGGAAAGCTACCTAACGGA
>JAHEMS010000164.1 GCA_024643595.1 Bacteroidota bacterium | reverse complement strand
CAAACAGGATTATGCAAGCGGCACTTATTTTAAATAAGAGAAACCAAAGAATAAATAATAAGGAGATTACAGGAAACTTGGGATTTCCAATTCGGTTAGAAATCGGGATCATCGTTCAAGGCCAAGATGGCAGTTTTTTAGCCCGACCTCAATCAAACAATCCCTGTGTTCTGGAAGGGGGAACTATTTTTAAGTGCTTATATGCTTTTTCGGTGGCTTCACGTCCTCGAGACGTGCGCTTGATGTACCCCTCCTGAATCAGAAAAGGTTCGTAGACTTCTTCAATGGTTTCTGCTTCTTCTCCTACGGCGGTGGCAATCGTTGTTAAACCCACCGGGCCTCCTTTAAATTTTTCGATAATAGCACTGAGAATCCGATTGTCCATTTCATCCAACCCATTTTCATCTACATCCAGCGCTTTGAGTGCCATTTGTGCTATGGCTTTTGTGATGGTGCCATCGCCCTTGATCTGTGCGAAGTCGCGGGTTCGTCTTAATAAATTATTGGCAATGCGAGGAGTTCCCCGGCTTCTACGAGCGATTTCAAATGCGGCATCATCAACAACGGGTGTGCTGAGTATGGTGGCTGAGCGATTTACAATTTTTGTTAGTAAATGAGAATCGTAATACTCGAGCCGTGAATTAATACCAAAACGTGCGCGGAGCGGAGAGGTAAGTAATCCGGCCCTTGTGGTAGCTCCTATTAAAGTAAATGGATTCAACGTAATCTGAACAGATCGCGCGTTGGGTCCGGAGTCGAGCATGATATCAATTCGGAAATCTTCCATGGCGGAATACAAATATTCTTCTACGATTGGATTGAGCCGATGAATTTCATCAATGAATAACACATCATTAGTTTCAAGGTTAGTGAGCAGTCCTGCAAGGTCGCTCGGTTTATCCAACACCGGACCGGATGTGATTTTAATATTAGATCCTAATTCATTGGCAATAATGAAAGAGAGAGTGGTTTTACCTAATCCAGGCGGGCCATGCAGCAAAACATGATCCAATGACTCTGCTCTTTGCTTTGCAGCCTGAACAAAGATTTTAATATTATCCACCACCTTCTGCTGACCTGTAAAGTCGTGAAATGAAAGTGGGCGGAGCGCTTTTTCGATTTCTTTTTCTGCGGAATTAAGACCTTCCGGTTCTCCTTTTAAATAATCTTCACGCATAGGTATTTCTAAAGCGAAAGTTAAGCAAATAAACCGCTAAAACTGTTTTAATCGTATCCTCATGGTTCTAAATTGCACCGCCAAATTTCAAGTACATGAACAATCGGTGGAAAAATGCAATCTATTCGGTGATATTATTAATCACCCTATTTGCCGTTTGGAAGTGGCGGAATTCGGAAATACCTATCGATCCAATAAAGATTGAGGGAGAGACAATGGCCACGACCTATCACATCACCTATTTTGATAGCGAACAGCGCAATTTCAAAACTGATGTGGATTCTTTGCTGTTGATGGTTAACCTTTCAATTAATAATTACAATCCTCAATCCGAAGTTTCGGTTTTTAATAAATCCTCAATATTTCATTTTAAACTTCCGTATTTCTATCCGCCCCTAAAGGCTGCCCGGGAAGTTTATTCATATTCTGATGGAGCGTTTGATCCATCGGTGATGCCATTGGTGAATTTATGGGGATTCGGACAGGATAAAGTTATACGTCCGGATAGTTCTAAAATTGATTCGATCAGGAGTTTTATTGGTTTTAATAAAATTCACTTCAATAAGGATAGCATCTGGAAAGAGGATGTAAGAACACAATTGGATTTTGGAGGCATAGGCCAGGGTTATGGAGCAGATGTAATTACTGAATTTTTAAAGTCGAAAGGAATTAAAAACATGTTGGTTGAATTAGGAGGCGAAGGAATGGCAGTGGGCATCAATCTTAAATCTGGCAAAGCCTGGGAGTTGGGGATTTTGGATCCGAACTCAACGAACGACTATCAGTTCTTTAAAGCCTATGTTTCACTTTCAGATAAATCATTCACGACATCTGGAAATTATTTCAATTATCGGGAGGTAGACGGCAAAAAGTATTCACACACAATTGATCCATCAACAGGCTATCCGGCAACACGTGCTATTTTAAGCGCTTCCGTATTTGCAGATGATGCTACGACAGCTGATGTATGGGGTACAGCCATCATGGCGATGGGACATGAAAAGGCCATTGAAATTTTGAGGAAGCATCCGGAGATTGATGTTTTTTTAATTTATTCTACGCCCGAAGGATTAGCTACCTTTGCCACCGAAAAGATAAGTCCTCAGCTAAAAATCAATCCTTAGTACTTATCCTCGGTTAAAAACATGCTAACTAAACTGATCGTTCTTTTTTTTACTCCCTTGATAGCAGGTCTGATGGTTTATCTGGTGCCTTCCGCCAGGGGGAGTAATTTTAAACTACTTCTCGTATTTGCAGGGTCATATCTTTTTTCGATTACAGTGACGCATATCCTGCCTCAGCTTTATTTGCAGAACACAGAAGCAGAAGTGATTGGTCTGTTTGTCCTGGCAGGATTTTTCCTTCAACAATTTCTGGAATACTTTACCTCAGGGGTGGAGCATGGTCACATTCACACGCATGATCACGAACATGGCCATAGTCATCATCATGGGCACGTTCATCAAACGGTCTCAGCCGTTGTGTTGTTATCCGCTTTGTGTGTTCATGCTTTTTTAGAAGGGAGCATGCTCGCCGAGCCAATCAAAATGGGCTTTGGTTATGATGTCAATGCAGTATTACTCGGCATCGCATTGCATCGCGCGCCTGCCGCGTTTGCATTGATGACCGTATTAACTTCCCAACTTCATTCAAAGAGAAAGTCAATTCCATATTTGATTGGGTTTTCAATTGCCGCGCCTGTCGGTCTTCTGATCAGTACTTATTTTATTGAGACTAATATTATGTCTGATTCCTCTCTTATTTTTTTGTACGCATTGGTGAGTGGAAATTTTCTCCATATCTCCACAACAATTGTTTTTGAAAGTAGCCCTGAGCATCGCTTTCACGCTAAAAAGCTTGCCGTTGCGGTAGTGGGTGCATTGGTTGCGGTGGCAGTGGAGTATATCCTTTGATTTTATTATTTTTCCAGCTCGCTATTATTCTTTATTCAATTGCAAGAGCAGGCACTTTTCTCCATTCAAAGTAGAATTGATTTGAATATTAAAAGAAAAGACGGATTTTAGTGATTCGACTACCAATTCTGATTTCATTATGGAAATTATTCAATCACCCCAGGCGTATTCCGAAGTTTACAAGAAGAGTATTGAGGACCCAGAAGCATTTTGGGCGGATGTGGCTTCAGATTTTCAGTGGCGAAAAAAATGGGATAAAGTATTTGAATGGGATTTTCATAAAGCGGATGTAAAATGGTTTTTAGGTGGAAAGTTGAACATCACTGAAAATTGTTTGGATCGACATCTACCGCATAAAGCAAAACAAACCGCAATCTTATGGGAATCAAATGATCCTCATGAACCTTCCCGGCACATTACTTATCAGGAATTGTATGATAATGTTTGTCGTGTAGGCAACATGCTTAAAAATCAAGGGGTAAAAAAGGGCGATCGTGTTTGCATTTATATGCCCATGATTCCAGAAGTTGCCTATGCTATTTTGGGATGTGCTCGTATCGGTGCTGTTCACTCCGTAGTCTTTGCGGGATTTTCAGCCGGCTCATTGATTGACCGCATTAACGACTCGGGATGTAAAGTGGTGCTCACAACGGATGGCTCTTATCGTGGTGATAAAAAGATTGATCTAAAGATTATTGTGGATGAAGCCTTAGTGAAGTGCCCAACGGTAGAAAAGACAATCGTCTGCCGAAGGACAATGAATCCGGTATCAATGAAGGCAGGACGCGATCTATGGTGGCATGATGAAATCAAAAAGGTTTCGTCTGATTGCCCGGCAGAAGAAATGGACTCAGAGGATTTACTTTTTATTTTATACACCTCCGGCTCTACGGGAAAGCCAAAAGGAATGGTGCATACCTGTGGTGGCTACATGGTTTACACGAATTATACGTTTCGCACGGTATTCCAATATCAGGAAGACCAGGTTTTCTGGTGTACAGCTGATGTTGGTTGGGTAACTGGCCACTCTTATATATTATATGGTCCACTTTCGGCCGGAGCCACTACCGTTATTTTTGAAGGTGTGCCATCGTATCCCGACATGGGTAGGTTCTGGCATGTTGCAGAAAAGCATCGGGTCAATATTTTTTATACGGCACCAACGGCTATCCGATCACTGGAGAAAGCACCACTCAGTTTTGTAAATAATTATGATCTTCAGACAGTTAAGATTTTGGGTACTGTGGGAGAACCCATCAATGAAGAAGCCTGGCATTGGTACCATGAACATATTGGCCGAGGGCTTTGCCCAATTGTAGATACCTGGTGGCAAACCGAAACCGGTGGAATTATGATTTCTCCCATCGCCAATGTTACAAAATTGAAACCGACTTTTGCAACCTTGCCTTTACCGGGTGTGCAGCCCGCCGTGATGGATGAAAATGGAAACGAATTAACGGGGCACGGGGTAGAAGGAAGACTAACACTTAAATTCCCATGGCCAGCTATGGCACGCACCATTTATGGTGATCATCAACGGTTCAAAGACACTTACTTTTCAACCTTTCCTGGAAAATATTTTACGGGAGACGGCTGCAAGCGCGATGAAGATGGGTTTTATCGTATTACAGGCAGAGTGGATGATATCATTATTGTTTCTGGCCATAACATGGGTACGGCCGAAATTGAGAGTGCAATTGATGAACACTCAGCGGTGTGTGAAACAGCGGTAGTCGGTTTCCCTCATGACATCAAAGGTCAGGGTGTTTATGCCTACGTGATTTGTTATGACATGCCACATGAGGAGGAAAAACTAAGGAAAGAAATCAGGGATTTAGTTTCTAAAATTATCGGCCCCATCGCTAAGCCTGATAAAATTCAGTTTGTTAGTGGACTGCCAAAGACCCGATCCGGAAAAATTATGCGGAGAATATTACGTAAGGTAGCTGAAGGGGAGACAAGTAACCTGGGCGACACCTCAACCTTGGTTGATCCTGCCGTAGTGGATGAGATCAGGAATGGGGCATTATAAAATCTGTAAATAAATTAATGATCATATGGAAATAGCAGGAACAGTACTAAGTCTTTTGCCGCTGCAAACCGGACAGGGCAAAAATGGGGTATGGAAGAAACAGGAATTTATTCTGGAAACTCCGGGTCAATATCCAAAGAAAGTGTGTCTTTCATTATGGGGCGAAAAGGTGGATGAAATAAAATTGTCCATCGGTGAAAAAATCACAGCCTCAATCAATCTGGAAAGCCGGGAATATAATGGACGATGGTATACCGAAGCTCGTGCATGGAAAGTTGCGAAAGAAACAGGCACATCACAACGAGATATGCCACCGCCACCCACAGATGATTCATTCATTCCCGACAACACAGCAAGTGATGACTTACCATTTTAGGGTAAGTGGAAATGTACATAAAATGAAAAGCCCTGCAATTAGCAGGGCTTTTTCCATTATAAATCTTGAATTACGTGTACTACGATCCACATGCCTCACAGGCATCCGGATTATCCAGCGAACAGGCCATGTCAGCGCGCTTCTGTTCGAGTTCGTTTGCTTCGTAAGGTATTTCCTTTTGTGATTCTGATTTAACAGCATACGCGGCAACAGGCTCGGTTACATTGGCAACAACTGGAGAGGAAACTGCCTGAGGAGCCGGTTGATGAATAGCATTTTTATCAAGTGTAAATTTGATGGCATCGGCGGCAGCAGTAGAGCGCAGGTAATACATACCTGTTTTCAAACCTTTCTTCCAGGCATAGAAATGCATTGAGGTAAGCTTGCCAAAGTTTGGATCAGTCAAATGAATGTTCAAACTCTGTGATTGGCAGATGTAGGCACCGCGGTCGGCACTCATGTCGATGATGGCTTTCTGCGAAATCTCCCAAACTGTTTTGTAGATATCCTTGATATTTTGCGGAATCTCAGGAATGACCTGGACAGAACCGTTTGTTGAAATCAGTTTCTGACGCATGTTCTCACTCCACAATCCAAGTCCGATCAGGTCTTTCATCAGGTGCTTATTGGCGATGATGAATTCGCCAGACAATGTTCTGCGGGTGTAGATATTGGAGGTATATGGCTCAAAACACTCATTGTTCCCTAATATCTGAGAAGTAGATGCGGTTGGCATCGGAGCGATCAGTAAAGAGTTACGTACTCCGTTTTGTTTTACTTCTTTTTTAAGATTATCCCAATCCCAACGACCGGAATCCGGAGTAACTCCCCACATGTCAAATTGGAAAATGCCTTTTGAAACAGGAGAACCTTTATAGGTTTCGTAGGCACCGTTTTGTTTTGCCAATTCCATGGATGTTTCCATAGCAGCAAAGTAGATGGTCTCATGAATGGCTTTATTCAGTCCACGTGCCTCATCAGAATCGAATGGCATGCGAAGTAAAATAAACGCGTCAGCCAAGCCCTGCACACCTATTCCAATAGGACGATGGCGCATGTTGGAGTAACGTGCTTCAGGCACAGGATAGTAGTTCACATCAATCACTTTGTTGAGATTGCGGGTTACTACCTTCGTGATTTCGTATAACTTCTGATGATCAAACTGGCCATCCTCGGTAACAAACTTTGGAAGAGCGATGGAAGCAAGATTGCATACGGCAACTTCTTCCGGGGACGTGTACTCCATGATCTCTGTACAGAGATTGCTGGACTTAATGGTCCCTAGATTTTTTTGGTTAGACTTTTTGTTGGCGGCATCCTTATACAACATATATGGGGTGCCGGTTTCAATCTGCGCTTCCAGTATTTCAAACCACAAGTCCTGGGCCTTTACCTGCTTGCGTGCTTTTCCTTCTTTTTCGTATTTTTCAAATAGTCGCTCAAATTCTTCCCCATAGCAATCGGCTAAGCCAGGTGCCTCATTGGGACAAAAGAGCGACCACATTTCATTGTTTTCAATTCGTTTCATGAACAGGTCAGGAATCCACATCGCATAGAAAAGGTCGCGGGCTCGCATTTCTTCTTTTCCATGATTTTTCTTTAGCTCAAGAAACTCAAATACATCTGCGTGCCATGGCTCGAGATAGATGGCAAAACTACCCTTGCGCTTGCCACCTCCCTGATCAACATAGCGGGCTGTCATATCAAAGTTACGGAGCATAGGAACAATGCCATTTGAAGTGCCGCCAGTACCTTTAATATAGGAGCCCTTCGCCCTTACATTGTGAATGCTTAGACCAATACCGCCGGCAGATTGCGAGATCTTGGCAGTTTGTTTTAGCGTATCGTAAATTCCATCAATACTGTCATCCTTCATGGTGAGCAGGAAGCAAGACGACAACTGAGGTTTAGGTGTTCCGGCATTAAAAAGAGTAGGCGTAGCGTGAGTGAACCACTTCTCGGATAACAAGTTGTAGGTCTCAATGGCTGCCGGGATATCTTCCCCATGGATGCCTACGGCAACACGCATCAGCAAATGCTGAGGACGCTCAACAACTTTTGCGTCAACCT
>JAHEMS010000557.1 GCA_024643595.1 Bacteroidota bacterium | reverse complement strand
GTTCCTGCCAAAGCATCGGAATTAACCGCCTCACGAGGACTAATCCGTAACTCAGCACTTTCTTGCACGACCTCAACCGCAGGGTTAATCTGATGAGATATATCGCCTTTGGCACCTTTTACTTTGATCAAACCGCCACTGAGTGTGACTTCCACTCCCTTGGGGATGCTAATCGGGTTCTTCGCTACACGTGACATCGAAATCTAACCTTTTATTACGCTACGTAACACAAAACTTCGCCGCCGTGGCCGACCTTTTTCGCATTGCGACCCGTCATCAATCCTGCCGAGGTAGACACAATAGCGATTCCCAAACCACCTTTCACTTCAGGCATTTCATCTTTACTTTTATAAACACGAAGCCCTGGGCTACTAATCCGCTTAATCATTTCAATTACCGGCTGGCCTTCATAGTATTTAAGATCAATTGTTAACACCGGCATATTATCAACCGTACTATTTGCAAATCCGTTGATAAATCCCTCGTCCTTCAAAACAGTAGCAATCGCATACTTTTGCTTCGACGCCGGCATTGAAACCGTAACCTTTTTTGCCGACAACGCATTTCGAATGCGAGTTAACATATCAGCTATAGGATCAGACATACTCATAAATGTGCTCCAGAATACTTGCGCGTAGGATTTTTTTACCAGCTCGCTTTAACCAAGCCAGGAATATCGCCTCGCATGGCGGCTTCTCTCAGCTTGGTTCGACCCAATCCAAACTTACGATAAAACCCATGCGGTCTCCCCGTTTCACGACAACGGTTGCGTAATCGACAAGGGCTGGAATTACGCGGAAGCATCTGAAACACTTTGCGCAATTCCTCTTTCTCTTCCGTGCTAACGTTTGGATCTCTCAGTTTTTTCTTCAGATCAGCGCGTTTTGCCGCATACTTTTTAACAATCCGCTCGCGCTTCATCTCACGTTCTACAATTGATGTCTTCGCCATGCCTTAGCCCACTTTCTGTCTATTTCTTTAATGGAAAATTGAATGCCAGCAACAACGCTTTGGCTTCTTCATCTGTTTTCGCTGTTGTGGTAATCGATATATCCATTCCACGTATAGTGTCTATCTTATCGTACTCAATTTCCGGGAACATGATTTGTTCCTGCACACCCATATTGTAATTCCCGCGACCATCAAATGACTTGGGATTTAATCCACGAAAATCACGAATTCGGGGGATTGCAATGGAAATCAATCGTTGTAGAAAATCATACATGCGCTCTTTTCGCAAAGTGACTTTACATCCTATTGGCCAACCTTCGCGAATTTTAAACCCAGCAACCGATGTGCGGGCATTCGTCACGATAGGCTTTTGACCACCTATTTTCGTCATATCAGCAACGGCGTTTTGAATAATCTTCTTATCACCGACAGCTTCACCGACACCCATATTAAGCGTTACTTTCGTAATGCGGGGTACTTCCATCACACTCTTGTAGCCGAACTGTTTCATCAGCTCACTGACCACTGTGTTTCTGTAATATTCTTTTAACGCTGACATTGCCAATTACCTAGGTCTACGTTTAAACATCAATAATTTCATTATTGGACTTATAAAAACGCACCTTGCGCCCGTCCTCTAACACCTTGATCCCAACCCGATCAGCCTTGCCCGTGGCAGGATTAAACAACGCCACGTTGGAAGAATGTATGGGTAATTCTTTTTCCACGATTCCGCCGGACTCACCCGAATTCGGATTCGCTTTAACATGTTTTTTGGCCATATTGCAGTTTTCAACGATGACCCTACTGTTATCCAATACTTTCAACACGGAGCCACGCTTACCTTTATCTTTGCCGGCGATGATAATGGCGTCATCACTTTTTCGAATCTTACGCATCGTTCGTCACTCTTCTCTGTTGCTTACAGCACTTCAGGCGCAAGCGAGATAATTTTCATAAATTTTTCATTACGCAGCTCACGAGTCACGGGGCCGAAGATGCGTGTGCCAATGGGTTGATGTTGATTATTTAATAGCACGGCCGCATTACCATCAAACCGTATTAAAGAACCATCGGCACGGCGAACACCCTTGCGGGTCCGCACAACCACAGCATTGTAGACATCGCCTTTCTTGACTTTTC
>JAHEMS010000163.1 GCA_024643595.1 Bacteroidota bacterium | reverse complement strand
TAGCATCATCCATAGCTTATTTATTTAATAGCCCCCATCCTGGGCAATCTATAAATGACAGTTTTGGTAACCCTATTGGGATTCCAGCCAAACCCATTGAAATCGAAGTGCTCAACATCACTGGTAACTTGATTGATTGTCCATCCATTTCAAATTCAATTACCTGACCTTCGCTAAGTTGTAGGTTGGCAGCATCCTCTGCATTAATCAAAATATAGGGTTGTGAAACGCGTTTCGAAACTGAGTTCGACTTTGCACTAAGTTCTTCAGAACCATAGATATGATGAATAGGTACAATCCAAAGCTTGTTTTCACCCGGCTTAAATTTCTCGGGTACCTCATTAAAGTATTGCGACTGGCTGCTGGTTGTCGCAAACAAACGAACACCCGGATTACCTCCTCGCAAAGCCGCGCCTACTTCTTCCTGATATTTGTTAACGGATTGAACTGAATTCCATCCTGGTGACCAGAAGAATGGTATCATCGTTGAAGGCGCCAAAGCGCGCGTACCTTCCATGGTATATGATAGACCAGAGTCTTGATCTTCCGGTGGTTTGGGTTCACTCACTGCGACATTCGCGAGCATAGCGGTACGTCCGCTGTACCGATGGGGTTCGCGTGGAACACGTTGACCATCAATCATACGGAAGTTTGACAAAGGAGAAACTTTTTCAATACCACTGAAGAGATTCTCCTCGTGGGCCATTGCGGTGGTTACGCTATCGAAATTTTTCCATTGCTGTATGGAAGTATTGCCAACGGCTGAGCCAATATTCATGATCCATCGCCAGCTTTCCTTGATGGTTGGCTTTTCATATACCTGAAAGAAGCGCTGAGTCCTGCCTTCATTGTTAACCATCATTCCATCGGATTCTGCAAAAGTGCCGGCAGGAATGTTCCATTGCGCTTTCGATGTTGTCGCGTTTGTACTGTGATCAATGACAATGACTGATTTACACTTCGATAAAAACTCATCAATAATTTTTGCATGGCCATGTCGATAAAGGTCGTTCTCTAAAATAATTACGGTGTCGACTTGATCAGTTTTTACTTTTTCAAAAGCGGCGTTAAGTGATTGCCCACCCATTAAAGCAAGTCCCAGTGAGTTAGATTCTGGTAAGGTTAATACTATTCCGGTGTTTTTATTCTGTTTATGTAACGCAGAAGCCACATTCGCTGCGGCTCTTAATACAGCATCACTTTGACAGGAAGTGCCAGAGATAATAGCCGGACGCTCAGCAGTTAAAAGACTCTTCGCAATTGAATCGGCCAACATCTTTTCATCTTCGCTTAAATTGGCAACAGCAGGTGATGATGAGTCTATTAAATTAGCGACTGCGAAGCCGAGTCGTGCAATGTCTTGCGGAGCTGCGCGGAAGGTCCTGGTAGCAATGTTGTCTAATTTTGTTTCTACAACGGTAGCTATGAACAATGGGCCCTTTTTGTCCTGAATAAGTTCTCGAGCGGCAGCGTCATTCCATTCAGGAATAGACAATTTGCTAACTTCCAGCATCGGTTGTTGCCGTACAGATTGTCGCACAGCCAATGCAAGCATCGGGGCGGTGTTGGTCAGGTCTTCACCTAAAATGAAAACAGCATCAGCTTTCTCTGTTTCTTTCATGGTGAGTGCGTGAACAGATCCATCCTTCAAAATGGACGCGGCCAACTCCATTAATGCCTGTTCTTGTTGAGACACTCCTTTATGAAAACTGGCAACGCCAACCAATTTCTTTAAAGCAAAATTTGACTGTAACGATGCCCTTGGAGAGCCAATTACTATCACTTTCGAGTTGGTCAGTAATGTTGAAATTTCGCTGATCATTTGACTTTCATCAACCGGCTGGCCCATATGCAATGGTTGACGTATTCTATTGGGGGCATTAACAAATTCATATCCAAAGCGACCGCGATCACAGATGAAGTATCCATTAATATCTCCATGATATCGGTTAGCAATCATTCGCAAATCTCCATACCGTTCTCCTGCAATAATGTTGCACCCCAGGCTGCAATGTTGGCAAATGGATGGTGCCATGGTCAGGTCCCACTTGCGCGTGTAATGGCTCTTTAATGTTTTGTCAGTAAACACACCCGTAGGACAAACTTCAGAGAGGTTGCCACTGAACTCACTTTCCAACGTGCCGGGCTCGCTTCTTCCAAAATAGACATTATTCTTCGATGCAAACACATCAAGATCTTCGCCACCCGCATGGTCTTTATAAAATCGTACACATCGATAGCATTGTATGCAGCGATTCATTTCGTGATTGATGAAAGGACCCAGGTTTTGATTGACATGAGTCCGTTTCTTGAAATTGAATCGGCGGTAAGCATGACCGGTCATCACGGTCATATCCTGAAGATGACACGAGCCACCTTCATCGCAGACGGCGCAATCATGCGGGTGATTGGTCATGAGCCATTCAATTACTCCTTCACGGAAATCAACGGCCGTTTTATCACTGATCGAAATGCGCTGATTGTTGGTCACACCCTCCATACACGACATTACCAATCTCCCTGTTTTATCATCCGCGTCCTTGAACATTTTAACAGCGCATTGTCGACAGGCTCCAACTGATCCTAATGCCGGATGCCAGCAGAAATAAGGCAGGTCGAAGCCCAGTGTCAGGCAAGTTTCGAGCAGGTTCTTACCTGGCTTCACTTCGTATGGTTTATTATCGATGTAGATCGTTACCATAGTACAATTTTGTTTGTCACAAAGGCACGAAGACACAATGCTGCATTATGAAGCTTCGTGTATGAGTGCATTTGCGATCAATTTATAGGAACATTTTTTGTCATGAATATGCTTTTCAAAATCATCACGGAAATATTTCAGTGCGCTTTGCAGAGGTTCCATAGCCCCGGGTGCAAAAGCACAAAATGTATTGCCTGGGCCAAGATACCTGGTGTGATGTTCCAGCAATTTGATATCATCACTATTGCCTTCACCTGCATCTATAGCCGTTAGAATTTTTTCAACCCATGGTAATCCCTCACGACAGGGTGTGCAAAATCCACATGATTCCTGTGCAAAGAAGTGTTCGAGGTTTTTAACAAATCCGACCGGGCAAGTTTTATCATCCAAGACTACGACTGTTCCTGTACCAAGTCGACTTCCTGCCGCTGCCACCGAGGTGTAATCCATTTTGACATCAAGGTGTTGTTCTACCAGGAAATCCGTTGAAGCTCCTCCGGGCAATGCTCCACGAAACTTTAATCCGTCTTGCATACCACCCGCATGTTCTTCAATCAATTCACGAAGGGTAACTCCCATTGGCAACTCCCAGGCTCCGGGTTTTTTCACTTTACCACTTACCCCATAAAGTTTTGTTCCCGCGTCGGCTGTTAAACTTAATTTCTTAAACCACTCTGATCCGTTATTGATGATATGAGGCAGGCAACATAAAGTTTCTACATTGTTTACAATGGTGGGCCTTCCAAATAATCCGCTGACCTGAGGAAAAGGTGGCTTGGCTCGAGGATTTGCACGCTTGCCTTCCAGGGAATTCAATAAAGCAGTTTCTTCTCCACACATGTACCGTCCAACGCCCGTATGTAAATGCATTTCCAAATCGTACCCAGATCCCAGAATGTTCTTTCCGAGATATCCTGCATTTTCAGCTTCATCAATAGCATTAAGGATTGCCTGGGCAGCTGTCTTATAAGCCCATCTCAAATACACATATGAAATGTTTGCCTGAATGGCATAAGCCGCACAGATCATTCCCTCAATCAACTGGTGCGGTGTGCACTCCAATAAAATTCTGTCTTTGAAAGTTCCAGGCTCCATCTCATCGGCGTTGGTGATGAGGTACTTTGGTTTGGTGTCATCCTGAGGAACGAAACTCCATTTCAATCCTGTACTAAATCCAGCACCTCCCCTTCCTCTAAGATTAGAATCCTTCACAAGAGCTTGAACTTCTTTCGGAGTCATTTTCAGCATTTTCCGCAACGCCTGATAACCGCCTATTGCTTCATACTCCTTGAGCGTAAGCGGCCTGCCGTCTTTGCGAATGTGTTCTGTTAATGGTTTCTCCATTGTTTACAATTCTATCAGTTGAAGACAAAATGCACGAAGTAGTATCTTGGTGACATTGTCTTGTGATTAGTCATACCTCTTCAGTATTTCTTCTAATTGTTCCTCTTTCACATTTCTATACAAATCATGATCAATCATAAAAGCCGGCGCGCAGTCGCATGTGCCCAGGCAACAATTCGGCAATACGGTGAATAAACCATCCGGTGTGGTTTCGCCATATTTGATGCCAAGCCGATTGAAGAGTTGATCACGTAAATTTTCATAGCCCATAACCCAACAGCTGATGCTATCGCAAACTAAAATCACATGCTTACCTACTTCTTTGCGGAAGATCATATTGTAAAATGTAGCTACTGAATCCAATTCCTCGGGACTCATATCCAGGAATTTTGCAACATCACGCAAACTTTCATCCGACACCCACCTTCGGTGTTCCTGAACAACTTTCAGTGCCTCCACACTGGCTGCCTTTTTATGAGGCACCAGTTTAATGGCGTGTTCTATTTCTTTTATTTCTTCAGTCGAAAGCATGATCAAATAATCTATCTATCTATCTATCTATCTATCTATCTATCTATCTATCTATCTCTGCCAACACATAATCCATCGCACCTAAAATGCTCAGCATATCCGCCACCGTGTATCCCTTGCTGATATAGGGCAACATTTGCATGTGGGCAAATGAGGGAGTTCTTACCCGCATGCGATAAGGCGATGTGTTACCATCACTAATTGCATAGTAACTGTTTGCACCTTTCGTGGCTTCAATACAACTCATCGATTCACCCGGTGGAATTACCGGTCCCCAACTCACACTCAGAAAATGCGTGATCAGTGTTTCAATGTCTTTCATCGTGTGTTTCTTATTGGGCGGTGTTGCCAGCGGATGATCTGCTTTATAAAGACCTTCCGGCATATTCTTCATACATTGTTCAATGATGCGTAAGCTCTGTCTCATTTCTTCCACACGCACAACAGCGCGATCATAACAGTCACCATTATTCGCGGTTGGGATTTCAAAGTCAAACTGATCATAGCCCGAGTAAGGGCGCTTCTTTCGGAAGTCCCATTCAAATCCACATGCCCTTAATTGCGCTCCCGTAGCGCCCCATTCAATAGCCTCTTCTTTGGTAAAGATGCCGATGCCAACCGTTCTTGCTTTAAATAGTGAATTGCGCATCACCATGCGATCATACTCTTTCAACCTCGCAGGAAAATAATCAATGAATTTCTTTACGAGCGTTTCCCATCCTTTGGGAAGGTCCTGCGCTACGCCACCAATGCGAAACCAATTTGGATGCATGCGACCACCGCACACGGCTTCTACTACATCAAAGATCCGCTCCCGATCAGTGAACATATAGAACACAGGGGAAAGTTGTCCAACGTCTTGTGAGAATGTGCCAAACCATACCAGGTGACTGGCAATACGGAAAAATTCACACATCATTACCCGGATTACCTGCGCCCGTTGTGGAACTGTGATTCCGGCAAGGTTCTCCACCGAAAGCAGGTAAGCCAAATTGTTATTAACACCACCTAAATAATCCACCCGGTCGGTATAAGGAATGTACGTGTGCCATGATTGCCTTTCGGCCATCTTCTCTGCGCCCCGATGATGGAACCCTATGTCAGGAACGGCATCTACAATGTCTTCACCATCCAATTGTAAAATGATCCTCAAGACACCATGAGTACCCGGATGTTGTGGGCCAATATTGAGAAACATGAAATCAGAATCTTCGCTTTGACGTGCCAGGCCCCACTCTTCCGGATTGAATTGTAATGCAGCTTGTTCACGGTCTACTTTTTCATCCCAGAGACGAAACGGCCCCATTTCGGTTGCCCTTGCAGGATGCTCCTTTCTAAGCGGATGACCTTCCCAGGTGGAAGGCATCAAAATTCTTTTCAGGTGAGGATGACCTTCGAATTGAATACCAAACATATCGAACACTTCACGTTCATACCAATTTGCATTGGCCCATAAATTAGTAATCGATGGAACTGAAGGGTACTCTCCCGAAAGGGCTATTTTAAATCGGATAAATTCGTTGCGTTCGAAGGAGAAGAGATGATAGACAAGCGTGAATGTGAGTGAAGGATAATCAGGAGCTTTTTTTCGGCTACGTTCGTCAATGGCGGTGAGATCATATAAGAGAAGAAAGGGTTTTGGTAGTTCATTCTTTACATAGAATAACACCGATTTCAACTTCACCAATGGGAGCCACACCGAAACAATATGGTCCTTTGTCACCGGTTCAGCGATGATGTCATCACCAAACCGTGACCTAACCTGTTCCGCTGGACTTAGTTCTTTTTCCACGGGATTTGACTTTTGTGCCTACTTCAATTATTTACCTAACTCATTCACTAACATTAAAAAATTTTACAAATAACAAGCATTATGATTACTCATGTTTAGTTACCAACAACCTAGACTCCTTGAGCCAAATGGGTACTAAGAAAATAAGTATCACAAGCAAAAAAATCAATCATATACATATATAGTTTATTACACACATTTATATTTCATCAGGAGAACGAAAACTAACCATGTCTTTCCGATATTGAATCTTCGTTTCTTTCACTGAAATCTTAGCTGGCTTAATCACACCTTGTTCACCGATGGTCCAACTCAGTGGACGTTTCTCTTTACCTACAGATTTTGCCAGTAGTGTCAGACCCTCCATAAAAGCATCAGGTCGAGGTGGACAACCGGGCACATAAACATCAACGGGTAGAAACTTATCAACCCCCTGAACTACGCTATAGATATCGTACATTCCTCCTGAGTTGGCGCACGAGCCCATTGAAATCACCCAACGGGGTTCCATCATTTGTTCGTGCAAGCGCTTAATGATTGGCGCCATTTTTATGAATACGGTTCCCGCTATAATCATCACATCAGCCTGGCGAGGTGTTCCACGAATCACTTCAGCACCAAAGCGGGCGACGTCATATTTAGGCGTCATGCTGGTTGCCATTTCAACAAAGCAACATGACAATCCAAAATGAAAGGGCCACATGGAATTTTTCCTTCCCCAACCAAGGAGAGCCTGCACGGAAGTAAGTAAAATATTTTGTTGAATAGTTTCCTCGAAGGACCCTGTTCCTGTAAGTGGTGTTGTTTGGCCGGGTTTATTTAACCACCACTTCATTGAGGAAATGTTTTTAGTGGAATGTTTTTAGACGCCTTCAATATTTTCTTGCCATCGGGTCCAAAATCAAGGGCACCATTTCTCCATTCATAGATAAGCACTACTACCAAAAGGATAATAAAAATCATCACGCCTCCGTAACCGTACCAACCCAACTCTTCAAAGGCAATGGCCCACGAAAAAATAAACATGGTCTCGACATCGAAAATGACAAACAGCATGGCGATCAGGTAGAATTGGGAGGAGAAACGAAGACTTGCAGAACCCGTACTTAGAATACCGCCTTCATAAGGCTCACCAGTGGCCCGATCTTTATGGCGCTGCCCTAATAAATAGGATAACCCCAGCATGGCGCCCACCAAGCTCAACACGATAGCTCCGT
>JAHEMS010000556.1 GCA_024643595.1 Bacteroidota bacterium | reverse complement strand
AACTCACTTTGAAGTTCATGTTTTGCATCGTGTTTACACTATTCTGCTGGATGGTTGGCGTAACCGTTTCGGATTTAATTTTCATGCCATCGAAGTTGAAGAAATTCTCCGCGCCAACACCGATGCTACCACGCTTTTCCATAATTTCTTTTCGAAGCGTTAAGCTATAGACACCAAATCCACCCTGAAAACCTTGTAGCTGTACACGATTTCCTCTGTAAAAACTAAAGAGCTGCAATGCCCAACCGTTGTCGAATTTGTACCCTCCGAATAAACGACCACTTACTACCCATCCTGAGTTATTGGCTGCCAACGATGAATTTGAATTATTGTTGTTTAACACGGCATAGTAGGTATCAACACCTCCACTTAACGTTAAGCGGTCTTTCACATTTAGGTTACCAAAAAAACTTACACCATAGGCATCTTCGGTTCCGATATTTTGATAACGAGTAAGGATAGTATCGCTATTCTCCCTTATAGGTTCGCGAAACGATTGGATCGAATTGTAGGTATGTCTTACAAAGCCCGTGAAGTTTAGTAAAGTGGATTTAATATACTTGCTATAGCTCAATTCATAATTATCCGTAAACTCCGGCTCAAGATCAGGGTTTCCTATTGTTATGTTTAATGGGTTTGCACCTTGCACGTTAGGATTTAAGAATTGGATGGACGGTCTTTGTATACGCTTATTAAAGGCTGCTTTTAATGTTGTTCCATTCTTTAAATTGGTTGAAACGTTTAGACTTGGAACAAATGTTCCATAGTCTGGAATTTCTGTAGGAGCACTTTCAGATGCAAATTGTGCACCAATCGTAGTGTACTCGTATCTTCCTCCTGCTTTGATGAAATATTTTTTATTGAAGCTTACAGTATAGGCAAGATAGCCAGCGGTAATATCTTGATTGTAATCAAATTTATTTGTCAAATCTTTATTTGGATCGGGGAGGTAAGGTCCATTTCCGATCGCCTCAAAATATTTAAAGTCACTAGAAACAAATCGCATAGTCTGTTTACCACCAAATTCAATAAGTTGATTATCCTTTATTGGCGATTGGTAATTAATTTCAAATGCTGTTTCTTGATTGGTGCTAAGGTTATCATTTCTTGTTTTCTCAACGATTGCTTCGTCCGTAGGATCTAAATTAAAACGTTCAAAATCATTGGTCCGATTGTTAACACTATAAAGCATCAAAAAACTTAATTCTTGCTGCGGTTTTTCATACAAATGAGTATAATTAAAATTGACATCAACTGTACCGGAATTATCTACCGTTTCCACATTGGCAAGTGATGTTCGCGTATTATCAATTACACCATTCACAAAGGTTTGGCCAAGTAAATCGTTTTGAAAATTATTCTGGTTTCGCAATCCATACATTACCGATCCAGTGATGTAATTCTTTTTATTAAAGTCATAGTCGAACCCAAGAGTATACCGTCCAAAAATACTGTTGTTTTCTGTGTCAGCGCTTTGACGGGTAAAGTTTTGATTCGATGAACCTTGTGTATTTTCAAAAGAGCCTAGCACATTGTAACCTGCGCGGCCAAATCCTCCAAGGTTCAGACCGAGTTTTCCTTTTCTATAACCACCGTTTACACTTAGATTAGAGCCACGGACACCTGCACTTCCGTCTACATTTAGTGAAAGACCTTCTAAGTTATTTTTCTTTGTGATAATGTTGATGATACCCGATGTGCCTTCCGCATCGTACCGAGCGGATGGTGATGTAATCACTTCAACCGATTTTATTTGATCTGCAGGAATTTGCTTGAGTGCATCAGCAACACTGCTTGCTGCCATCATAGAAGGCTTGTTGTTGATGAAAATCTTGATGTTGTTACTCCCTCGTAGAGAAACATTTCCATCTAAATCTACAGTAAGGTAGGGAACACGCTGCAGTACATCAGTGGCGTCACCACCGCGAGTGGTGGCATCATTTTCCGCATTATAAACCGTGCGATCAACACGTTCTTCGATTAACGCTTTTTGCCCTTCTACAACAACCTCATTAAGGATTTTATCCTCTGAAACTAATTTGATTTCATCGAGGTCGATATTTTGATCTGTAATGGTTAATGAGATAACCTGTACCTCAAA
>JAHEMS010000555.1 GCA_024643595.1 Bacteroidota bacterium | reverse complement strand
CCCAGTTTTCACCAACCGGATTCATTTCCAATTGTCGTGTATTGGCATGAATAGCATCAATGATGTGGACAGGGCAAGGTCCGAGGCTGCCGGTATTCAAATAAATCATGTTTTCAGGAACAAGCAGTTGCTTTCTCACCATGGCGAACAACTCATCATCACTTGATGCGTTTCGGAAATCAGGAAGAGAAGAGCTCCCAGGAAGAGAAAATCCTTCGCTTAATAAAGGCATTGCAGTTAGGCCGCTGAAAAAGCTCGCTGATTTTAGGAATTTTCTTCTTGAGTTCATGTTGGTTGGACTTTGCCGTTAAAATCGTAACTCATACCTCCATCACCACTTTCAAACAATCCTCCTTTTTGTTCGCGAAAATGTCATAGCCATATGCGCCTTCGGATAATCTAATGCGATGACTAATAATAGAGGTTATGTTGTATTTTTTTTGCTGCACCATGGGCACCAACTGCTCCATCATGAAGCGAGCGGGGCAACGGCCGACTTTATACGTTAGGTTTTTGTTATAAGCTTCGGTTGGTGAAAATGGCAGGTGTAAATCTGTGCATACCCCTACGGCAGAAATAATTCCACCAGGCCGGATTAAATCGTAGGCCAGCCTGTTTGTCGCAGTATTACCCACTGCCTCCATCACCGCATCTGCACCACGACCATCCGTTTCATTTTTTATGATGTCAATCGCATTCTGATGAGCTACATTAATGATTGATGCCCCAAAATTTTGTGCCATCGTTAATCGCTCGGGCACGCTGTCAATCGCGACTATTTTTTCGGCACCATATTCAATGGCGCCTAAAATGGCAAGAAGCCCAACCGGGCCACAGCCAATTACCACATACGTGTTGGTTGGTTTTATTTCCGCCTGCCTGGCGCAGAAGAAACCGGTAGATAAGATATCACCCAGTAATAAACCTTCATCCAGTGAAATGCCCTCCGGAATTTTCATTAGCGTAGCATCGGCCAAAGGCACCCGAACGTATTCCGCCTGCCCACCATGAAGCCCTTGATGGTGTTCGCGCCAGCCAAACAGTTGTCCATTAATGCAGCGACATGTTAACCCAATCCGACAATAAAAACAGTTACCACAACTGGTAGTAAACGGACTCATTACCAGATCGCCGGTGTGAAGCATTTTGACTTCTTTTCCTGTGGCGACCACTTCACCAGAAAATTCATGCCCCATGGCGGTGCCATGATCGCATCCTTTTTCGTGTTCATGATAGAGGTGTAAGTCTGATCCGCAAATCGCGCATACTTTTACTTTTACAATCACATCAGCAGGGTGCTCAATTTCAGGATCAGGTATTGATTCGTATTGAATATTGTGTTTGCCGTGGAAGGTGAGCGCTTTCATTAACTGAATAAACTGTTAAGCTCCAATTCAATTTTATTAACGATCACAGAAAAATCCTCGACACGCTCAACGAAGTCCAGGTTGTTTACATCAATGACCAATAGCTTGCCGAGTTTATATCCACCAATCCAATCTTCATAGTGTTCATTTAATGTTCGTAAATAGTCCAGCTTAATGTTGAACTCATAGTCGCGGTTGCGTTTTTGAATCTGTTGAACGAGCTTGGGAATATCTGCTTTTAAGTAGATCAATAGGTCAGGGGGTTGAACAAAGCTGATCATTGAGTTAAAGATATCAAGATAGCTCTGATAGTCACGTTCGTTGATATGTCCACTCTTGCGAAGGTTGGCAGCAAAGATGTGCGCGTCTTCATATATCGTTCGATCCTGAATAATCGTCTTTTCACTTTCGCGGATCTGGCGCACCTGGTTGAATCGGCTATTGAGAAAATAGATTTGCAAGTGAAACGCCCATCGTGTCATATCTTCATAGAAGTCGCGCAGGTAAGGGTTATGATCAACCGATTCATAGAGCGGGGCCCATCCATAGTGTTTGGAAAGTTTTTCAGCGAGCGTGGTTTTTCCAGAGCCGATGTTTCCGGCAACGGCAATATGTTTGGGGTTTGAAGACACAAGGTGAAATTTAGTGATGCAAATTCTACATAACGGTAAAGAAATGCAATTGCTTATTGTTCAATGGCGTGGTAAATGTACTTTTTGAAAGCAGGCTCATCTTTGGT
>JAHEMS010000162.1 GCA_024643595.1 Bacteroidota bacterium | reverse complement strand
ACGTATACTTTAAACCACATGGTTTCTCCGCCCACATAGGAGGTGCGATCAAGATGAACAAATACTTTTTCCTGTAATGTATTTTGCTGATGATGTTGTAATTTATGCACCAGGTTATTTAATGTTTCTTCTTGAGAATAAGCAGAAGAGGATAAACCTAGGGCAAAGAGTATTGAGTAAATACGAATTCTCTTCATGGCCAGAAGTCTGGTTTTACATTAGTTCCCCCGGCAATCCTGCAATCGGCACATGTATTAGTTGAGTATAGATAGGCAGTTATCGCAGTACCTTTCCCAATACCAATAATAATGATATATGCTGAGCTATTGAACGTGGGTATATCGGTAAGTTGCAGAGTATCCAGTTTACAATTTATATAGGGAACATTATAATTATCCGGTTGAGGAAGTTGTTGGATATCAATGAATATTCTTTTTTCAGAACTGGTTCCAATTGAAAAATATCCTAGCACTTTTTCTTCGGGATTGGTAGTGCAGGTAAAATTGCCAGTAATCTGTGAAGGCATAGGGCTAAACAAAGTACCCAGGTCTTCAGTCGATTTCTCTAACTCTTTCCAATACAAGTAGGCCGCTTCCGGAATGGCATATTGCTTTACAAGAATACTATAACCAAATTTCAATCGGGGATCACGTTGCTCCATGATTACCAGGGGAAATTTACTGATCAGGTTTTCACTTAGGCGTAAGGAAGAAGCAATAAAAATATCGGTCGATGATTTTGATTGCCAGCAACGATGAATATCATCGGTGCGATAGTCAATATTTTTTTCCAAATCGTCATACACAAATGAGGACCAGTAAGTGGCGGTATAAATCCATGTTTCTTCATATTTCCAACGATAATATCCAATATCACTTTCTTGACTGTGGGTACTGGTCGAAATTTTAACACCCAGATCTGTTGTAATATCCCACGACACACTATCGATAGGAGGACTATTTTTAGTCTCGACAAATTCAGAAACATATCTTTTATTAGTTGTTCGAACCACAAGCCGGTGTTTTATGGGTTGAATCATTTGCGGTGGCAACGAATAACTTCCACTACCTTCTTCAGTAAGCGGATACGTTTCTCCGCTTTCATTTTCAAGTACAATTTCAGCTCCTTCAACTTTTTCTGTTTCTCCAGTTTCAAGGAGATTCTGCGAGCGGGTCAACTTAATGATACTCTTGCTGTTTACATCAATGTGACCATCGACAACTAAAATCGCATCCGCAGGTTTTATTTCAGGAGGTGTGTACGGCTCGATGCAGCCAGCCAAAAAAACAACTATCCAGACAACTTTTTTCATGTGTTAGAATTTAAAGTTGTAGGTGATGGTTGGAATGGCATAAGCAAATACGGAGAGTTTATAACCTTTAACGATTCCATTTTCACTGGTGAAATAAACAGAGTAGGCATTATTTCTTCCCGTAAGATTATAGATGGAGATATTCCATGAACCATGGGCGAGTTTTTTGATCTTGTGATTTCCCTCTATGTTAATTCCAAAATCGATTCGAAAATAATCGGGTATACGATATTGATTTCTATCTGAATAGAACAATCGAGATGTTCCATCAATATCATATTTTGCCAGCGGCAAGGTGATCGGCCGGCCTGTGCTATAAGTAACATTAGCGGATATACTGAACCTTCGGTTAAATTTATAGTTTCCGATAAAGTTGAATGCATGCGGCTTGTCGTAATTGCTGGGATAGTAGTTGCCCTGGTTGATGGTTTCGGATGGCAGTAGACCTTTGGTGCGTAATAATGAACGCGAATACGTATAACTCAACCATCCATTTAATTTTCCACTTGGTTTTTTAAGTAAGAACTCTGCTCCATAGGCTTTTCCTGATGCATTGATGATGTCTGTCTCGATATGATGATTTAAAATGAGTTCAGCGCCTCCCTTATAATCCAGGAAATTTTTCATTTGCTTATAATATACCTCTGCGGAGAACTCCAGTGCTTTTGCATTTTGATAATAGCCAATAGAAAATTGATCACCCAGAAGTGGTTTGATATAAGCGTCACTGAGTTTCCAGATATCCGTAGGCGAGATGGCAGTGGTGTTAGAAAGCCGCTGCAGATATTGACGTACTCTGTTAAAGCTGATCTTAACAGAAGAGTTTTCAGCAATAATGTATCGTGCCGATAAGCGTACTTCAGGACCTCCTGTGGTTGATATTTTTTGTCCTGAAGTGTAGTGTGCGGTATCGATGATCGTTGTTACGTCTTTTGTTACGCCTGGTTCGTAAATGAATACGTCACGTGGTCCCGTACTCTTGAAAAAGGAATAGCGCAGCCCGCCATATAGAGATAATCGCGAGTTCACCTCGTACTGATCGCCCAGGTAGATAGCACTTTCGTTGGCTTGTTCATTTTGAAGCTGATCAGATACAATCAATGATTTGTTAGCTGAAGGAGTTAGACTACCCGGTGAGAGTTTATATAGAATTGTGCTCACTCCAAAGTTTACCGTGTTTTTCGCATTTAGGAGGTAGTTGAAATCGGCCTTGACGTTTGTTTGTTGTAGTCGGTAGGAAAGATTAAAAGCTTCTACTGGATTATTATCGCTAATAATGGAATAGTCATAGCCACTGTAATTGCCCCCTAACTCACTGAAGAATTTATTATTAAAAATATGGCGCCATTTAATGGCAGCCATTTTGTTGCTGTAATTGTAGGAAGTATCATTTTTCAATTTGAAACGATCCTGGCTCAGGTAACCTGTAGCATGCAAATGGTTCTTCGCATTAAATTCATGATTAATATTTGCATTTAAATCATAGAAAGAAGCTTCGCTGTTTTTAAGTGTGGTGGAAGGAATTTTGTGCAATATCCAATCAGAATAGGAAGAACGAGCACCGATCAGAAATGAACTCTTCTCTTTAATAATCGGGCCTTCGAGTGCCACTCTTCCCGTAATGGGGCCAATTCCTCCTGAACCTGAAAATTTCTTTTTATTTCCTTCCCGTGTAGTGATGTCTAGTACCGATGAAATGCGACCTCCAAACTCGGCAGGAATTCCGCTTTTATAAAGTTCAACATTCTTCAAAAGATCAGGATTGAATGCAGAGAAAAATCCAAACAAGTGCGATGGATTGTAAATAATTGCTTCATTGAACAAGATCAGGTTTTGATCAGTAGCCCCTCCGCGTACATTGAATCCTGTGGTTCCCTCGCCCACGGTTTGCACACCAGGCAAAGTAAGCACCGCTTTAATGATATCTACTTCACCTAGTGCAAGCGGCATTTGCTTCATGGTTTTCAGGTCAAGTTTTTCAGTACCCATTTTCAATCCCATAACTTTCTCATCGCGATCGGACTGCACAACGATTTCTTTTAATGGAATGACATCCTCTTCCATTTCTATATTAAGTTTCCCATCTCCATTCAGAATAATATTGCGTTCCGTGCTTTTCATGCCGATGCTTCTAATCTTTAAATTTTGGCTGCCTTTTGGCAATAAAATGGAATAATATCCTGAAGGATCAGTGGCAGTGCCAATTAAGGGTTCGTCAATCATAATAGTAGCGCCTATGACAGGCTCCCCTGATTTAATATTCCGTACATATCCGGCAATACTACCGGTGGGCTTATTATTAGCTCCTTTTATTCCGATCACAATTATTTCTTCGATTTTTGCTTTTTCACTTTCCTCGATGCGGACATAATTGGCTTTCTTTTCGGTGCTATCGGGAGTAATGTCGGTGTCAAAAAAGTCAATCGGTAATTGGGTGACAATAGGTTGCCTTAATGTCAGGTAAACTTTGTGGTTAAGCGTGACAGTGTATTTTAAATCTGTTTCTCTCAATACTTCATCCAGTGTTTCGTCCATCGTTTTATTGGATACATTGATATTCACGAGTAGACTATCAACCCAAGTTGGATGGAAGAAAAAGTGATAATCGCTTCTCTGTTCAATCTCTTCTACAAACTGTAGAAAGGTCATATTTCGGAACGATCCGCTTATTTGAGTTTCCACCTGACTCCAGCACCGTGTCCACGGAAGGCAGAAAAGTGTGATTGAAAGAAATATGATTCTGGTGGTCTTCATTTCACTTTTTTCAAATGATCGTAATAGTTGGCGATTGCCACCAGTGTCAGTTCGGGATTGGATTTAAATCTTATATTTTCTTTGGATAGAAATCGTTTTATTTCAGACTTGTGCTCAGCAAGTGCATTAAAGGCATCGTTTTTTTTGTTTATGACAAAAAAGCGCTTGTCTTTAAAAAGAAAGAGTTTGCTTTTGTTGATGTACTCCACCTTCATGATTTGTTGATCCATGATCTCTAAGATGGTCTTATATCTTCGCACGTATATTTTTAAATTGCCGTCAAATAGAATATCATAAAATCCTTCCTTAACATCGGGTTGATCCGATGTGGGTGATAGTCGCACAAAGGTGTGACCGTTGATTTTAAAATAGTTTATCCTCTCTTTGATCAGTTCTATCGATTCGTAACCTTGTGAATATTCAACGAGTAATTTGTCCTGATGAATATCATAGCGCAAGGCTAGATCCTCGTAGAGCTGATTATCATAATAGACAATTCCTTCCAGCCAATCGTAGTCAAAATAATAGGGATCGCCTATTTCTTTTTTTTCCTTTATAGGGCTCACATATTCTTCTCCATTGTAAGCGTGGGAGTTCCCTGATATGACTTTTTGGTATTTTTGCTTTGCCGAAAGGATAGCCTGGTAGCGTGCGAGTGAGTCAGTCATATTTAACTGGCTATATAGGGGATAATAGAAACCCAGGATCAGGACAACAAGACAGACTGCTTTCACAAGTCTTCAATTTAACGTTTTGGAGGATCGATTTCTAAATTTAAGAAAGTAAGAGTTGGTATTAAGGCCGTTGATAAAATACTTTGTAAAGTGTTAAAAAAAAAGAAACACTGGAGACTGTGCTTCTTTTTTTTTAAGGTCATATCTATTATTTACTTCGCGTAGGCTACGCTGCGCATTTCGCGAATCACCGTCACTTTGATCTGACCTGGATATTGCATATCCTTTTCAATTTTCTGTGAGATATCGAAGCTTAGTTGGGAGGCGCGTTCATCGGTTGCTTTTTCAGCATCAACAATTACGCGGAGCTCACGGCCAGCCTGGATGGCGTAACATTTTTCGACCCCTTCAAAGCTCAATCCTACACTTTCAAGTTCTTTCAGGCGTTTGATGTATTGTTCCATCACTTCACGTCTTGCCCCTGGCCGTGCCCCTGATATGGCATCACAGGCTTGAACAATTGGGGAGAGTATGCTCGTCATTTCAATCTCATCATGATGGGCACCGATTGCATTGCAAATAACCGGATGTTCTTTATGTTTTTGGGCGAGTTCCATCCCGACTATTGCATGAGGTTTCTCTAATTCTTCCGGCCACACCTTACCGATGTCGTGTAAAAGTCCGGCTCGTTTGGCTTGCTTCACATTCAGTCCAAGTTCAGCGGCCATAATAGCGCATAGGTTGGCTACTTCGCGAGAGTGTTGCAATAAATTCTGTCCATAAGATGAGCGGTAGCGCATGCGACCTACCATTTTAACAAGCTCTGGATGCAATCCGTGAATGCCTAAATCAATCACCGTACGTTCTCCGATTTCCACAATTTCATCTTCAATGTTCTTGGTGGTCTTTGAAACAATTTCTTCAATTCGAGCGGGGTGAATGCGGCCATCCTGTACGAGACGATGTAAAGATAAACGAGCGATTTCCCTTCGTACCGGATCAAAACCGCTAATGATGATTGCCTCTGGAGTGTCATCCACTATTATTTCAACGCCTGTTGCGGCTTCCAGTGCACGAATGTTACGACCTTCCCGGCCGATTACCTTGCCTTTGATATCATCGCTTTCAATGTTGAAAATAGACACACAGTTTTCAACAGCATGTTCGGTGGCCGTGCGCTGAATAGTTTCAACCACGATCTTTCTGGCCTCTTTGGTGGCCGATAATTTTGCCTCTTCCATGATATCTTTGATATAGGAGCTTGCTCGGGTTTGTGCTTCCTCTTTCAGCGACTCAATGAGTTGGTCGCGTGCCTGATCGGCTGTTAGTTTTGATATTCCTTCCAGTATGGCCACCTTCTGAGCATTGAATTTATCAAGCTCTTCCTTGCGTTTTTTTACCAGCTCATGTTGATGGGCGAGGCTTTGTCTTTCTTCGTCAATATCAGCCTCTTTTCGTTTTAACGTTTCCAGTTCTTTGGAGAGTTGTCCTTCGCGTTGCTTGATTTTTTGTTCGTTACTGATGATCTGGTTTTTCTTGCGGTTGGAATCTTCTTCAAACTCC
The DNA here is from genome assembly GCA_024643595.1 of Bacteroidota bacterium. Taxonomy (GTDB): domain Bacteria; phylum Bacteroidota; class Bacteroidia; order Cytophagales; family Cyclobacteriaceae; genus ELB16-189. Next base: position 1,317 of record JAHEMS010000162.1, on the reverse strand, counting down.
TGTTTCATTTTCAGAAATTTTTCCTTGGCTTCCAAAATTCTGTCTTTTTTAATCGTTTCCGACTGAAGTTCCGCTTCTTTAATAATCAGTCTGGCTTTGTCTTCATTGGCTTGTTTATTTTTCTTTAGTCTTCTTTTATAAAGAAAGTTGCCCAATAAGAGTGAAAAAATTATGATGGGGATAATACTGATCAGCAAAGCCATGATCAAGTCTCCGGATGATAATGCATTCATTATTTAGGTATTTATAGTTAAAAATACCCGGATGGTCAACCGACCAAACTGAAGAGACGTGTTAAAGGGAAATTAGAGAGACTGAGAAACCAAATGATTGAGTTGATTTACTTTTTCAATCACGGTTTGGTCTATTTCCTGCAGATTTTCTTCGTCTGCCATTTTATCCACCAAACAATCGAATGCTACCATCGCCAATAAGTCTTGCTTATCATCAATACCAAATTGGTCGCGGTAGTATTTTATTTTCTCGTTGATGAGTTTACCGGCCGCCCGCACCTTTTCTTCTTCCTTAAGCTTTACCTTCATCGGGTACTCGCGGTCTGCAATCTTTATTTTTACTGATAATTCTTCCATCAACATTCACCGGGTTATCTGCTCAAGTGAGCTATGCACTTATCGATTTCACGGATATACTCGTCTACTTTCCTTTTTAACTCCGAAGCACTTCCGTCTTCCGGGTTAATATGATCTACAATTTTAGTTATTTTAATCTGATTTTTAAAATGAACCAGCTGGTCATCACGTTTCTTCAGATCTGATCTCAGCTCGAGGTTTTCATATTTCAGACCCTTCATTTCATCTTTGAGGGTCTTATGCTCATTCAGCAACACTAAGATCTTTCTTTCCAGTCCATTAAGGCTGGTTTTCAATGTTTCCTGGTCCATGCGTTATTATTTTAGATAAAGAGGGGAATGGTTGCTATTGCCACAGTTCATTCACTCTCTGAATCAATCTCTTATTTTCTAATCATAGCGCCCATCTTGATTTCAAAGGCACTCATCAACCGAACCATTACCTTTTCAATCTCTTCATCAGTCAATGTTTTACGATCATCCTGCAATGTAAAACCAAGCGCGTACGCTTTTTTTCCTTGCGGGATTTTATCCCCCTCGTATACATCAAATGCAATGATTTCAGTAATCAACCGCTTCTCGGTTGCGAGCACTAACTCTCTGATATATTCAAATGTCACTTGTTTATCAAGTACAAGTGAAAGGTCTCTCCGCACTTCAGGGAACCTGGCTACTTCCTGTACAACGAACTTAGGGTTTGCAGACCTGAAAAGCAAGACGGTGTTTAC
>JAHEMS010000161.1 GCA_024643595.1 Bacteroidota bacterium | reverse complement strand
CTAATATCACCGAGATAGGAGTTGGTGCTTCAACGTGCGCATCAGGCAGCCAGGTATGCACGGGTACGGCTGGCAACTTAATCGCGAATCCGATAAGGAGTAAGAGAAATGCCCATTGTCTGAACGAGAGTGGAACTGGTAGATTAGCACTGCTCACCGATAAAATGGAGTCCGGAATAATGTTTTCCGGATTTTTCATATGAAGCACATTAAAAGTGTGTACCAGGGAGTCCTCTGAAGAAGGATCTTTTACCGATATATAAAGTGCGATGATGACGATCAGAATCAGAATCGATCCCAGTAAAGTGTAAAGAAAAAATTTTATGGATGCGTATTCTCTTCTTGGGCCTCCCCATATTCCGATAAGGAAGTACATGGGCAGTAACATGAATTCGAAGAATACATAAAAGAGAAGAAAGTCAAGTGCGCAAAAGCTTCCTATAATTGCGCCATTTAAAATAAGTAAAAGAATAAAATAACCCTTCTGACTTTTTTCAATAGTCCATGAAGAGATCACAGCAATGGTCATGATGCCAACACTAAGCGCTATCATTGGGAAGCTAAGCCCATCAATGGCAACGAAATATTCTGACTTCAGCATTCCCCAATTTCCTAATTCCAATATGATCCAGGGTATTCTTTCCGTAAGTTGAAAGCCGGTATGAAGTTCATATTGAAAAGTGATCATGCTCATGATAGCAATCTGTAACACACTTACCAATAGCGTGAGTAATCTGAACGCATTCTTTTGATTGGCAGGAATTAACAATGCTACCATCGCAGCCAGGAATGGTAAGAAAATAAGGTATGAGAGTAAATGCTGCATTATGATAAAACCCAAAGTATAAAAATAAGTAAGCCGGCCAAAGTCCAAAGTAAATAAGACTGAATTTTCCCATTAGCCAAGGAGCGAGTAATAGTTCCGATGCCTTTTGCCGAGTAGGCTACTCCATTTACCAAACCATCAACCAGGAAACGGTCCGTCCATCCTACTAAATGCGCAACGGTTACTTGAAAATAAGTTATCCCGTGGATGAGTTTATCAATTACTTTGCGATCAATTTTATGCACGAATTCAGCCCATACATTCGCTATAATGAGAGTTTGATCATAAATCCAGTCAAGATAGAAATGTGGAAAAAGAAATTCCCGGGCATGGTGAAGATCATTTTTGCTATAAATAAAATATGCGCTGATCAGGGAGATAACGACCATGAGAGTTGATAATATCGTAATGCTAAGATTCATAGCCGGAAATGTGGCCAACAGAAAATTGATCATGGAGGAAATGTGAAAAGGGGCAAAAGTGACAAACAATGCTAATGAGCAGAGGGAAAGAACCAGCATCGGGATACGCATAATTAAGGGAACTTCGATAATTTCCAATTGATGTTTTGCATCCTTTAGGAATAGGAACCAGATCATTCTAAAGATATATATAGGGGTGACAAAGCTGACCATCCAGGCGCCAATCAAAATGAACCATTTCCAGGAAAATGCGATCCCGGACCACTGCGCCATTTGTGTTAATATTAATTCTTTTGACACAAATCCAGACGTAAACGGAATCCCGGCAAGTGCGGCACCACAGATTATGAATGAAAGAAATGTGATAGGTAATTTTTTTCGCAACCCTCCGAGATTGCGTATATCTTGTACATCAATTTTGACTTCATGATGGTGATATGACTGGTACATGGCATGAATAATGGCCCCCGCAGCTAAAAATAATCCGGCCTTAAAAAAAGCATGATGAAGTAAATGTAAATAGCCACCCTCTGCAGCACCAGATCCAACGGCCATTACCATATAGCCTAGTTGTGATATGGTAGAGTATGCCAATATTTTTTTTATGTCATATTGAAATAGAGCCCCCATTGCTCCTGCAATAGCGGTAATAACCCCAACAATGGAGATGACAACGAATACCTCTGTCGTAAACAAATTTTCAATTCGGATCAATACGTACACCCCTGCTGCTACCATGGTGGCTGCGTGGATTAGCGCAGATACAGGAGTTGGCCCCTCCATGGCGTCGGGAAGCCAATTAAATAATGGGAATTGAGCTGACTTACTGATTACTCCAATAAAAATACAAGCACCGGCGGCTGTCAACCAACCAGATGGTATATAATTAGGAGTCAATTCTGTGATATCAAGATTGCTCGAGTATGACCATAAGATCATCAAGCCAATCAGAAATCCTAAATCGCCAACACGATTAATGATAAAAGCTTTGGTGGCAGCGTTTACAGCTTCTGGTTTTTCATGCCAATGTCCTATCAATCGATATGAACTAAATCCCACTAACTCCCAAAAGCAAAACAAGACTAACAAGTTGCTGCTCATCACTAGTCCAATCATAGCAAAAGTGAAAAAGCCAAGCATGCCAAAATAGCGAACCAATGCATTATCCTCGGCCATGTAGCTGATGGAAAAAAGGTGTACTACCAATGATACCAGGTTCACAACCAATACCATGATCATAATCTTGCTATCGAGTAAAATGCCAGCATGAATCGTTTTTTGGCTGATCGAAATCCATGGCCAGGAATAACTGAATGTACCTGTCTTTGTAATTTGAAAGAAAAGGATGATAGCGATAATGGTAGAAGTCATTATCAGCAGGCTGCTGAATAGTGGCGCAAGCCAGGCAACCTTATCGGATATGATGAAGCAAATGAGTGCTGAAAGTAAAGGTATTCCGAGCACGCAAAAAGCTAACCAAAGTGAAAACGATGAAGAAATAGTTTCCGTCAATTTATTTCTTTTAAGTCGCTGAATTGATCAGGCACTGAAGTATGAAAATAATGGTAGATCCTAAAAATAAGGGCCAGGCCAACGGCTGCTTCACAGACGGCTACTACAATAACAAACAGGGCAAAGAATTGTCCGTCATAGCCTGTGGTAAGTTGATTGAATATGACCAGGTTTAGATTCGCGGCATTTAGCATTAGCTCAATGCCCAATAAAATCATGATCGCATTTTTTTTTGTAAATACTATATAGAGCCCTGAGGAAAAAAGAAAAGCTCCAAGAAAAAAAAGCAAATTATGTTCAGGCATTGTTATTCTTTTTTGTTAAAGAAGCCATTAAGGCAGCACCAATTAAACTGACTAAGAGCAGTAAACCGGCAACTTCGAATGGTGCCACATAAGTGCTCATTAAATTTGTTCCAATATGATTAATATGATTGCTTTGGAGTTGTATTGATTCCGTTGCTGTGAATGATGTCTTTTGATAGGCATCGACCAATAATAGAAATAGGACGATCGAAATGATCATTCCTGGAATTGAATGATGCGCTTCCATAAGCAGAGGTTTCCCTGAGATTTTGTTAGTAAGCATGATGCCAAAAAGAATCAGCACCAAAACACCTCCCGCATAGATTACAATTTGAGTGATGGCCAGGAACTCGGCATTGAGCAAAGCAAAAATCCCGCTTATGGAAAGAAGGCAAACAATTAATGAAAGCGCCGCGAAGAATATTGTTCGCGTGAAAAGCATCGCTGCCACCGATACGAACGCGGAAAGCATGAAAAGGTATAAGAATAAATTCCCGTAACTCATTCAGTTGGTGGTGGTGTGGGTGGTTTAATTTTTGGTTTGAATATTGGCTTTGCCGTAGCTGAAGTTGTTGAAGAAACTGCTGCTGAAGTAATTTTATTTTTTTGGTGCTCGTCCCATTCTTTTTTTCTCATATCAATATCGGCAGAAGACATATTTCCAAACTCAAAATAATGTTCTTTGATATCGAAGACTGAGAAATCAAATTCCTTAGTCATGGTGAGGCACTCCGTTGGACATACAGTAGTGCATAAACCACAGAAACAACACTTGCCCATGTCGATGTCAAAAGTTGCGGCATAAATACGTTTGGGCGTTCCATCGGAAGTTCTTCCAAATTCTTCGGGAGATTTAATGGGGTCAATGGTAATACAGTTAACCGGGCATACTTTGACGCATTTATCACATACAATGCAATCTTCAATTTCATTGTGTAATTGATAGCGACCATTGTCAGGTAAAGGTATGGTTTCATGAGGATATTGAACCGTGGCAATGCCCTCTTGATTCGCAAAGTATGAAGGAGATTGAACAGATAGCTGAGATCTGCTTTTGCGGGATTTTAGCAAGTGTGCAAAAGTAAGCGAAAGTCCTTGCCGTAAAGAACGCACTGCAAGAGATAAATTGGACCAATATAAATTTGCAGATTCCTTCATAGGCACAACAAAAATAGAAGGAAAACCCTAATCCCTATTCAGATGGTTTCTGAATTGTGAAATAAAATGTGCTTCCAATCCATTCTTCGCTATCAAACCAGATTTTACCACCATTTTTTTCGACAAATTCTTTGCACAGAATAAGGCCCAGACCTGTACCTTTTTCATTGGCGGTTCCGCGCGTACTATAGCCAGATGATTTGTCAAAAAGAAATTGCCGGACTTCCTGGCTGATTCCTACACCATGATCTCTAACTGAAATCACAATAAAGTGTTGATCAAATTCTTTGCAAGTAATCTCAACCTTTCCTCCGATCTCAGAAAATTTTACGGCATTCAAAAGCAGGTTTCGTAGGATTAGGTTTAACATGTTCGGATCAGCCCAGCCGAATATGGATGAAGGCACCGCTTTTTCAAAGTGAATCTGTTTCATCTGCATGGCCTCTACGGTCTTAATATTTTCCTCAATCGCCTGGGCCAATTCTATTTTCACTGGTTGTATTTTTAATTTATCCATTTGAAGCAACGCCCAATCCAATAAATTGCTGATGAAAGCACGAGCATTGTCAAATTGTTTTCTCAGGTCTGCGGTAAGCTGCTTGAATTCCTCAGGGGTAAGATTTTTTTGCTCAGCCAGATTTAGAATAGCCGACAGCGCGTTGATAGGAGAACGTAAATCATGAGATACAATGGAAAGAAATTTATCTTTCACTTGGTTGAGTTGTTCGAGTTCCTGACTTCTTTTTTTGATTTCCTGTTGATGTTCTACGAGTAGTTTGTTGATTCTGATTCTTCTTCGTCCACTTCGATAGACCGATATTAAAAGTATTACGGTTAGTGCCATAACGACAACCAGGATGTTGCGAAGAAGCTCTTGTCTCTTCAGGGTATTAGCCTGTTCCGTTTTTGTTTTACTTAGCGAGGCGATTTCACTGTCTTTCAATTCGGTTTGAAAGCGAAGTTGATCCTGGAAAAGTCGGGCCAGCATTTCTTCACTGTATAGACTGTCTTCCAGTTGCTTATAGCTTTTATGGTAGGCCAGTCCTTTTTCAAAATCTCCTTTTTTTTCAGCCAGGTAGGAAAGCTTTTCAAAGCAATCAATCGTCATTTTTTGAGCATTATTTCTTTTTGCGCTCACCAGGCTTTTTTCTATCAGGACCTCGGCTTCGTCAAATTTTTGCTGCTCAATATAGATTTCACTTATACCCAAATTTGCTTCGGCAACGCCAAATTCATTGTGTGCTTTGTTATGAATTACTGCGGCTGAATCATAGTAGGCCAACGCTTTATCGTACTCCTTTAATTCAAATTTTAATTGGGCCAATCTTTTTAATACACGAGGTTCTATAATAGTGAGATTTCTTTCTCTCAGGGATTTAAGAGCAGAAAGTAGAAATTCTTCGGATTTTTCATATTCTTTCTTTTTCAGATATAATTCTCCGGTCGCATCCATCAGATAAACTATTCCATCCAGATCACCAATTTTTTCACTTAGATCCCGACTGTAATTGAAGTGATTCAGTGCCAGGTCATACTGTCCAAGCTCATTGAGTACTAACCCAATGTTGTAAATGGCGATCGTCATTTTCATTTGATCATTGATGGCACGGGCTATGCGATACGACTGAGTGAAATAGTAATAAGCTTCATCAAATTTGCCAAGGTCACTATAATCACTTCCAAGAAAGTTAAGGGCTTCTGCGATGGCAGCACTGTCCTGTGCATCCAGTCTCATTTGAAGATTAAGGTTGTCATATTTCATTGCGGTGGAATAATCACCGCTAAGGGTTGCCAGAAATGACAGTTGGTTGTATACCATGCCTTTGGCCCATGGCCACTTTTCTTTATCTGCAATGGCGAAAGCTTTGTCTGCATAAATGGTTGCGTTAACAAAGTCCAGGTATTGTTTTTTTTCAGAGAGTTTAATGTAAGTGATAAAACGGGATGAATCTGATAGCTTATTTTGAAGTATATTTTCCAGGCTATCTACATCACTTTGGCAAAAAGCGATAGAATAGAATAAGATGCCCGGTATTGTCAGGCTGAAAAAGTGAAATATTTTCTTGTATATCACGCTATAGCAGTAGTTTCCAAAGTGCACAAATAATGATTAAAATTAATGAAGCAGGGGTTAAATATTTCCAGCTAAGCGAAGTTAACTGATCAAGTCGAATTCTGGGGTATGTCCATCGCACCCATATTTGCAAACATACCATGAATAGCGTTTTGGACACCAGCCAGAATATTCCCCATGCATGCACACTCCATGTATCCAAAGATCCAGTGGTCCAGTCTGCCAACCTTATAGAGCCAATATTCGGAAAAGGAGTATTCCAACTTCCCCAGAAGAGAATGACACCAATAAAACTGACCAGCAACATCATCGCATATTCTGCCAGCATAATTATAGCCCATCGAAAGCCGCCATATTCTGTTTGAAATCCGGCCACTAATTCCGATTCTGCCTCCGGTAGATCGAAAGGAGCTCGGTTACTTTCTGCCAGCGAGGCAATAAAGAAAATAATCCAGGCGAAAATCAAAACCGGCATGCGGAATACATTCCAGGTAAGGAATCCTCCATTCAAGGTGACGTCGATGTTCAATTGCTTAATGCCTAGCAGGTAGTTGGATTGACCTTGTATCATGTTTACCATAGTGCCTTGCTGAAAAGAAATTTCCTGCAATTCCAGCGTTTGAGTCAACACACATGCGCATAGAACAGAAAGAGTTAGGGGTATCTCATAAGAAATGATTTGTGCTGCCGACCTGACTGTTCCCAGCATACTGTATTTATTATTGGATGCCCAACCAGCAATCACGATACCGATCACATCAAATGCCATGATGGCAAAAATAAAGTAAAGTGCCGATGATAGCGAAGGTGCAGACCAGGATGGGGAAAGGGGAAGCATAGAGAACCCTATGAAGATTGGTACAAAAATGAGCACTGGAGCCAATTGAAATAATTTTTTGCTGGCGCTCGTTGGTATAATATCTTCCTTTTGAAGGAGCTTTAATAAGTCAGCGATAGTTTGAAGAATTCCGTAGTATCCCACCTCCATAGGGCCAAGTCTATCCTGCATAAAGGCAGAAATCTTTCTTTCCGCATACACCACTAGTATGGTATACACCACTAGAAAAGGAAGAAAGAAAAAAAGGGTAGCGAACACTTATTTTTTTAAGGATTTATAATATTGTCGAAAATATTACTTTTTCGGGTATGATGCAGATTTATAAGTATTAGTATTTTTTCAATTCCATAACTGATGTTTCTCCAAACGTACTTTTTCTCCAAAGAATATTCGTGTTGATGCTTCAAAGGATTCGGTGTAATCAGATACAAAAAAATGATTTTCATGATCTCCTGCTTCATTCAATAATTGATTATAGGCAAGGTAACGC